>NZ_VPDQ01000010.1:0-123239 GCF_013417535.1 Acinetobacter sp. YH12241
GCCTATTTAAGTGATGTGCTGAAAAGGTTGCCGACACATAAAGTGACTCAGATTGAAGAATTGCTACCACACCGCTGGAAACCTGAACCGAATTAAAAAATAGGCATGGGGTTCAGCGGACGCTTACACTTAATCTTTTGAATAAAACCGAATGAAGATGCAATCATATTTCAAGTATTTCTGTTTTGGATTTGCAGCATTCTCTTTATTCCAAATTTATTCGGATATTGTAGATGGTAAAACAGAAATTAGTGCATATTTAGGAAATATCGGGTTATTTCTAGTATGTATTGAAATGGGCGTTCTAATGACTTATGAACAACTCACAGCTGAAGTAACGTTAAGAAATTTCTTTTCCAAAGATAAATCTCTATCTCTCTCACCAGTTGGGATCTTTGCTCATACACTAGGGAAAATTGGATGTATCTTATTAATTATTGATTTTGTAATAAGCTTTGCCTAAAAATTTCTAGCTCATTTAACATAATGGCGATTATGCAAAATTTAGTTGCAATCTAAAAATAGAAATGTCCACTTTTAGAATACGTAACTAAACGCATAAAAATACAGCGTAAAAAAAATCGCAGCCTAAGCTGCGATTTTTAACCATATTTAAATGATTTAGCTTATTATACGGATGCTTTTAACTGTGCAGCTGCACGGCCATCGAGCAACTTGCAACCTGTCTGTTGCTGAAGTTCCTCAAAACTCAAGCCATCGACCATTTCTAGCACCCAAGCCTGATTATCTTTGAGTTCAATAATACACAAATCGGTATAAATGCGGTCAACGCAGTTTTTACCGGTAATCGGATAAGTCAGCTCTTCCACAATCCGTGGTTCGCCATTTTTAGTGACATGTTCCATGCAAACATAGACACAACGAGCACCAACCGCCAGATCCATCGCCCCACCCACCGCTGGAACCGCATCCAGTGCACCGGTATGCCAGTTAGCGAGATCACCGTTCACAGCAACCTGAAAGGCGCCCATAATACAGAAATCTAAATGGCCGCCACGCATAATATCGAAGGAATCTGCAGAGTTCATAAAACTGCCGCCATCCAGCATGCTGACTAGTTCTTTACCGGCATTAATCAGATCATCATCAGCTTGATCAGGATCAGTTAAAGCGGTAAAACCCAGAACGCCATTTTCGGAATGCAGGATAATATCCTGTTCAGGCTTTAAATAACCGGCAACGCGTGTTGGTAAGCCAATGCCTAAATTCACATAAGAACCGGTCGGAATATCCTGTGCAACTTTTTCTACAATCTGTTCGCGTGTACGTTTTTGAATTGTCATTATTTGATATCTCCTACCTTCACCACATGCTGCACAAAAATACCCGGCGTTACGATAATCTCTGGATCAAGCTCGCCTAGCTCTACAATTTCATGCACTTGGGCAATTGTTGTTCTGGCTGCTTTTGCCATTAACGGGCCAAAGTTTCGGGCTGCTTTACGGTAGGTTAAATTGCCCCATTGATCAGCCTGATTGCCATAAACCAAGGCATAGTCTGCATGAATTGGATATTCCAACACATAGTCCTTGCCATTGATATGACGGGTTTCTTTGCCTTCAGCAATCTTGGTGCCGTAACCTGTGGGTGTAAAAATAGCGCCCAAGCCTGCACCCGCTGCCTGAATACGGCAAGCCAAGTTGCCTTGTGGCACCAGTTCTAACTCTACTTTTCCAGCTTTATACAGCTCTTCAAACACCTTTGAGTTATTGGCACGAGGAAATGAACAGATCATTTTTTTCACCAGTCCTGACAATAACAGGTTGGTTAGGCCACGGTCACCAGAAGCAGCATTGTTGTTGATGATGGTCAAATCTTTAGGACCAATATCAATCAGGGCTTCAATCAGTTCGATTGGCTGTCCTGCCAGACCGAAGCCACTGGTCATAATATGCGCACCATCTGGAATCTGCTTGAGTATGGTTTCGATATCCTGTGTGATTTTATTCATTTAATTGCTTCCTAGCATCTTCCTGTCTTTATAAATGTTTGATCAATTAATTAGTCAGCTTTTTGTGGGTCAAATAAACGGTTTTTAATGAAAATCGCCGGGATCAGGCCACAAATAAAATAAGCCACACTCATGATGAGTAGACCTGTACCAATTGAGCCACCTTGCGCAAAATAACCGATGGTTAAAGGTGCCAATACTGCGCCTAGACGGCCAATGTTATAAGCGCCACCTGTTGCTGTACCACGGACTTTGGTAGAGAAACTTTCAGTCATATAAGTCGCATTAATGCCATATGGAATACCGTAAAGGAATCCGAAAAACAGCATTAGCCATAAGATATTGTCCGGTGTGTTACCAAAGACAATGATAGGAATAAAGATTGCGGTGCCCATGGTACCGAAAGCAAATACTGCACGACGACCAATTTTATCCGCAATAATGCCTGCGATCACTTTGGTACACATCATGATCAGGAAGGTCCCAATCATATAGGTGGTCATTTCTTTAAATTTAATACCTAAGTCTGATTCCAGATAAGCCGGTAACCAGTTACTTACGCCGTAATAACCAAACTGTAAGAATGCGGTGCTGAACGACCAGAGGATGAACATGCGACGGCTTAAAGCATCGGCAAAGATCATTTTGAAGGTATTCTTCGGCTTTTCCTGCACTATGCCGCTGGCTTTGGCTGCCAATCTTTCTTGACGTGCCTTTAACCAGGCTTGTGGTTCTGGTACCAGGAAGAACATGCCAATCGCAAGAACAATCGGAACAATGGCAATATAGTAAAGATAACGCCAGCCTAGCTCTGGAAGCAGCCATCCTGCAAGTACAGTGGCAACGACTGAACCAAGTGTCCAACCTGTCATTAAGGCAGCAAGTACTGTAGAACGATATTTTGTTGGCACATATTCTGCCATTAGAGTATTACAGGCAATATAGAGGGCACCCAAGCCAATTGCTGACAAGAATCGCAACCACTTAAATTCTTCATAGCTTTGAGTAAAGCCTAGCCAGAAGGTTAATGAAGAGAATAAAGCGATCGCAATCACAATCACCCGAACTCGTCCAAAGCGGTCACAAGCCCAGCCACCAAAAAAGCCACCAATGGCCATACCAGCAAGTGTCCAGCTACCGAGTGCACTTGCCTGAATACTACTTAAAGAAAATTCTTGTTTGAGGCTGGTTAGACTGTAGGCTAATAGTGCAAGATCTGCACCATCTACCAATAATGCTAAAAATGAAAAGATAAAAGCCAGAATCCAGACCTTTTTCTTAGGCATATTTTCTTCTGGTAGAAGGTTTTGTTGTGAATTAAGCGTATTCATAATGTCCTTTACACTTTGCTGGCACTCCTGTGCCCTTTAGAAGTTTATGTTTCACCTAATTAATTAAATGAAACATAGAATGTTGAATTGATCTTTAATTCTGAATCTGACTAGATTTTTAAAATCTATCCCAGAACTGGATTGGCTGACTTTAATTAAAGTCAGCCAAAACAAACTAGCCAGCAATGCTGGCTAGAAGTTGATCTGCATTTAGTTGGAAAATGCAGCAATACCTGTTTGAGCACGTCCTAGAATTAAGGCGTGTACATCATGGGTACCTTCATAAGTGTTGACCACTTCCAGGTTCACCAGATGACGTGCCACACCGAATTCATCAGAAATGCCGTTACCGCCCATCATGTCTCGCGCTAAACGGGCAATATCTAAGGCTTTACCACAGTTATTACGCTTGATCAGTGAAGTACCTTCTACTGAAGCAATGCCTTCGTCTTTCATACGGCCAAAACGTAATGCTACTTGCAGACCCAACGCAATTTCAGTTTGCATGTCTGCCAGTTTTTTCTGGATCAGCTGATTCGCAGCCAATGGACGACCGAACTGTTTACGGTCCATGGTGTATTGATGCGCTGTATGCCAGCAGAATTCAGCTGCACCCATCGCACCCCAGGCAATGCCATAACGCGCACTGTTCAGACAGGTAAATGGACCTTTTAGACCACGAATTTCCGGGAACGCGTTTTCTTCTGGAACAAAAACATTGTCCATCACGATTTCACCGGTAATCGAAGCACGCAGGCCAACCTTACCGTGAATCGCTGGTGCAGAAAGCCCTTCCCAGCCTTTTTCTAGAATAAAGCCACGAATATCACCGACATTGCCTTCAGGAGACACTTCTTTTGCCCAAACCACAAAGACATCAGCAATCGGACTGTTGGTAATCCACATTTTCGCGCCCGTCAGACGGTAACCACCATCGACTTTTTTGGCACGAGTAATCATGCTGCCCGGATCAGAACCATGATCTGGTTCAGTCAGACCGAAACAACCGATATATTCACCGGTCGCCAATTTCGGCAAATATTTCTGTTTCTGTTCTTCAGAACCAAATTCATTGATTGGCACCATCACCAGAGAACTTTGCACACTGGCCATAGAACGGTAACCTGAATCCACACGTTCTACTTCACGGGCAATCAGACCATAGCTGACATAATTTAAGCCGGCACCGCCGTATTGCTCAGGAATGGTTGGACCCAACAGACCGAGTTCACCCATTTCACGGAAAATGGTTGGATCAGTTTTTTCATGACGGAACTGTTCTAGTACACGTGGCATCAGCTTGTCCTGACAGTATGCATGTGCGCTGTCACGGATCATGCGCTCTTCTTCAGTCAGTTGCTGTTCCAGTAAAAATGGATCTTGCCAGTCAAATCTAATTCTTGTGCTCATTTTAATATTTCCAATATTCTAAAAATCTGCTGCTTAAGCAGTCGCTTGTTTAATCATTTCACGTGCGATGATGATTTGCTGGATTTGAGTAGTACCTTCATACAGACGGAACAAACGCACATCACGATAGAAACGTTCAATTGAATATTCACTGATATAGCCCGCGCCACCATGAATTTGCAGACAGCGATCCGCTACACGGCCACACATTTCAGTCGCAAACATTTTCGCGCATGAAGATTCAGTGGTTACATTCTTGCCTTCGTCACGCAGACGAGCAGCATCTAGAACCATACATTTCGCCGCATAAATCTCAGCTTTAGAGTCTGCCAGCATGCCTTGGATGAGCTGGAAATTCGCAATCGGTTGACCGAACTGCTTACGTTCCACTGCATAATTTAAAGCATCTTCCAGCATACGCTCTGCCATACCTACGCTATAGCCAGCAATGTGCAGACGGCCTTTATCCAGGACACGCATTGCAGTTTTAAAGCCAATGCCTTCAACACCACCGATCAACTGATCTTTATGAACTTTACAGTTGTCAAAAATCACGTCACAAGTGTATGAACCGTGTTGACCCATTTTTTTATCAATTTTGCCCAGACTTAGGCCCGGTGTATTCGCTTCTACCAGGAATGCAGAAATGCCGCTTGCACCTTTGATATCAGGATTGGTACGCGCCATCACCGTAAATGTTGTTGCACGCGGTGCATTGGTAATAAAACGTTTGGTACCGTTTAAAATATAGTAATCGCCATCTTTAACCGCGCTGGTTTTTAAAGATGCTGCATCTGAACCTGAATCTGGCTCAGTTAAACAGAATGAACCAATGATTTCACCAGTCGCATAACGTGGCAGGTATTTCTGTTTTTGCTCTTCTGTACCGTCAATCACGATCCCGCTTGAACCGATCCCGTTATTGGTCCCGATCAAAGAACGGAATGCAGCCGATGTACGGCCTAATTCCATTGCGACCAGAATTTCCTCTTCCATGGTGATACCTAAACCGCCGTATTCCTCTGGAATGGTTAGGCCAAACAGACCCAATTCTTTCATCTGCTCGACAATACGCTCAGGAATCGCGTTGCTTTCTTCAACTTCATGTTCTAAAGGGACTAGTTCATTTTTGACAAAGTTACGAATAGTCGAAAGAAGTTGCTCAAGCATTTCCGGATCGCGAATCATAGGGATCTCCATGTTATTTAGTTCATCTGGGT
This sequence comes from Acinetobacter sp. YH12241, assembly GCF_013417535.1. Classification (NCBI taxonomy): domain Bacteria; kingdom Pseudomonadati; phylum Pseudomonadota; class Gammaproteobacteria; order Moraxellales; family Moraxellaceae; genus Acinetobacter; species Acinetobacter sp. YH12241. The sequence continues at coordinate 5,934 of NZ_VPDQ01000010.1, forward strand.
AAATTCCTTTACCCTTTAATTTTAGTTTCGTAATACGAAATAAATAATCATAAAAATTCATTTTGAGCAAGAAAAATTATTAAAAATTTTATTTTTTAAGCAAAAAAGCAAATTTTTCTAGCTTTAATTAAAAATTATAGTTAGAATTTTATTTCACAATGCGAAATTTTTAGATTGTTAGTAGATTTAGAAAAGAGTTAGATGATCTGAATCAGATCATAATTGATTCTATAAAAGCGCAGCGAGATAAGAATGTTTCAATTAAATCGTGCTGATGATTCTCGTTTTGATTGGCTCCATTTTCCTGAAATTTTATCTGGCGAACTTTAAATTTTCTAAAGATACTTAAAGATCATTACAGGTCTCAAAAACCTGTAAATTCTGCATCGTTTTTAGCTGAATAGCGCTAATTGACTTAAATACAGATAAAATGAGCACTTTTTTATTTATTTTTATCATTAATAGAAGTGTTTTATTTTGTATCGTGAAATTTAATTGCTATCATATTTATTAATTTACCTTTAATTGCTCTGACCATGACAAAAAATAAAACTGGCGAAATACCTAATTTTGATGAGATCCGTTTAGATCCGATTTCACATATTCATAGAGAAAATAACCCGCAATTTATCGCGTCTATTGCACGTGGTTTAGAAATCCTCAGATGTTTTTCCGCAACGAATCAATTACTGGGCAATCAGGAAATTGCACAACTCACTAATCTGCCAAAACCGACTGTTGCCCGGATCACCAGCACGTTGGTTTCTTTAGGTTATCTAAAACAGTTACCGAATACGACCAAATACCTGTTGGACGTTGGTGTATTGGCTCTGGGTTATGCGGCGCTCAGCAATATTTCGGCACGTACACAGGCTTATCCATTTATGGAAGAAATGTCACGTTATGCGCAAGCGCCTGTCGCCATGGCAACACGTGATCGTCTGAGCATGATTTATTTGGAAGTCGTTCACACAGAGTCTACTTTGACCATGCGTCGTCCAGTTGGCTCTACCCTGCCTATTCATAGTAGTGCGATGGGTCGTGCCTGCCTGGCTGCGATGGAAGTTAAAGAACGTGAGTATCTGTTTGATGCGATCAAGAAAAGAAATGAAGATCAATGGCCAACCATAAAGCGTAATTTAGAACGTGCCATCCGTGATTATCAGGATTATGGCTATTGCTTATCTCTCGGTGATTGGGCCAAAGATGTAAACTCTGTCGCTGTGCCATTGATTCATCCTAAACATGGTATTTTGACCTTTAACTGCGGCGCGCCAACTTACCTGCTCAATCAGGAAAAACTGGAAAATGAAATCGGTCCTCGTCTGATTCATATGGTTAATAACATTTCCCTGACTTTAAATAATATTTAAGCTGTTATTTAAGATTTAAATGGGCGGCAATGATCGCCCTTTATTTTTTCTTTTTTAAATTACTTCTAAAATTTTAGAGCAATAGAAAAATAGCCCATTCTAAGATGGGCTATTTTTTTAAAGATTTAAAGACTAGCAAAGTCAGCTAATCATCTTCACTTACTACGCTGCTACAAACTTGACACGCGCTGCATGGAGTTTCTTGTAACTATCAATTAAACGTAGATGACGATCCAGACCTTCAAGCTGCATATTGGTTTCAGCTAAACCGTAGAAACGTACTGTGCCTTCTACTGAACCTAGGACTGCATCCATACGGGCATCGCCAAACATACGACGGAAGTTGTGTTCATAGTCTTCCAGTTCCATTTCATCATCCAGAATGACTTCAAGCACTACATTCATGCACTGATAGAACAGGCCACGTTCAACCGTGTTGGTATTGTATTGCAGGAACTGCTCAACCAGATCTTTAGCTTCTTCAAATTGCTGTAACGCCAGATAGATCAGCAGTTTTAGTTCCAGAATGGTTAACTGACCCCATTCGGTATTTTCGTCAAATTCAATCCCGATCAGGGTACGGATCTCGGTGTAATCATCTTCATCTGCTTCTTCCAGACGTTCAACCAGAGCTTCCAGCTGTTCATCATCCAGACGATGCAGGTTCAGGATATCTTCACGATATAACAACGCCTTGTTGGTATTGTCCCAAACCAGATCTTCCATCAGATAAATCTCAGAATAACCTGGAACTAGAATACGACAAGCGGTTGCACCTAAATGCTGATAGACCGCCATATAAACTTCGTGGCCCATCTCTTCCAGAATGGTAAACAATTCCTGCGCTTCATCGGCATTTGAGTTTTGGCCATTATTGGTAAAATCCCACTCGACAAAATCATAATCAGATTTTGCACTGAAGAAACGCCAAGACACCACACCACTTGAGTCAATAAAGTGCTCAACAAAGTTATTCGGTTCAGTGACTGCATTTGAGCTAAAGGTGGGTTTTGGCAGATCATTCAGGCCTTCAAAACTACGGCCTTGTAACAGTTCAGTCAGACTGCGCTCTAAAGCCACTTCAAAGTTTGGATGTGCACCGAATGAGGCAAAGACACCACCCGTACGCGGGTTCATCAAGGTCACGCACATCACCGGGAACTGACCGCCTAAAGAAGCATCTTTGACCAGTACTGGAAAGCCTTGCTCTTCTAAGCCTTTAATGCCTTCAACAATTTTCGGATATTTTGCCAGTACGTGTTCAGGTACATCCGGCAGTGCCAGTTCACCTTCCAGAATTTCACGCTTAACCGCACGTTCGAAAATTTCAGACAGACATTGCACTTGAGCTTCAGCCAAAGTATTGCCCGCGCTCATACCATTACTGAGGTATAGATTTTCAATCAGATTCGATGGGAAATATACAGTTTCACCATCAGACTGACGTACAAATGGCAATGAACAGATACCGCGTGCTTTATTACCTGAGTTAGTATCATAAAGATGAGTGCCTAGTAATTCATCTTCAGGATCATAAATTTCACGGGTATGTTCGTCTAAAACTTCTTCTGGCAATTCACCATTTGGACCTGGCTGGAACCATTTTTCATCCGGATAATGCACAAATTCTGCATTGGCAATATCTTCACCCCAGAACTGATCGTTATAGAAGAAGTTACAGTTCAGACGCTCGATGAATTCACCCAGTGCAGATGCCAGCGCACTTTCCTTGGTTGAACCTTTACCATTGGTAAAGCACATCGGTGACTGAGCATCACGAATATGCAGTGACCAGACATTCGGTACAATGTTACGCCAAGACGCAATTTCAATTTTCATGCCGAGGCCTGCCAGAATCGCAGACATATTGGCAATAGTTTCTTCGAGTGGTAAGTCTTTACCCGGAATACAGGTCTGGCTGTCTGAAGCCAGATTTGGCATCAACAAAGCCTGCGCATCGGCATCAATGCTTTCAACTTCTTCAATAACAAATTCAGGACCGGTTTGAATGACTTTTTTGACGGTACAACGGTCGATCGAACGCAAAATCCCCTGACGGTCTTTTTCAGAGATATCAGCCGGTAGCTCGACCTGAATTTTAAAAATCTGTTTGTAGCGGTTTTCAGGATCGACGATATTGTTTTGAGACAGACGGATATTGTCGGTTGGAATGTCACGCGCTGCACAATAAACTTTAACAAAATAAGCTGCACACAACGCAGAAGATGCCAGAAAATAATCAAATGGACCTGGCGCAGAACCATCACCTTTATAGCGAATCGGCTGATCGGCGATTACCGTGAAGTCATCGAACTTGGCTTCCTGACGAAGATTATCGAGATAATTGACCTTAATTTCCATGTGGATACCTAAATATTCTTATGTGCCACCATGGACAGATAAGATGCTAAATCTGAATATACAAGCCGAATCACGGAGGAGAATTTGACTCAAAAATAAAAATAACCCGGGTTAAACCTTCAACCAGTTAGTTTCAGGATAAGCTCGAGTAAGAATGGGCGCTATTATAGAATCATTTTATGAAATTGATAATGTTTGCTCGAATTTCCTGCAGATTTATCAAAATATCTGTTAATTAAATATTCAGAAAATCTGGCTTTAAGCCGGGAACAGACTGTTTTTATTAATACTTGCTGTTCCCGACTGGATTTTATGGACTGCGAAATGCGTCTTTTAAATCAGATCAAGATCTAACTTAAAAGTCATAGCCAATACCAAACACAGCGAGATCGCGCTGTTTATCACCAAAACGGTCGTAACCACCGAAGATATAATCACCAGACAAGGTCAATTTCGGCGCAACTTCATAACTCAATCCGGCAGTTGCATAACGGAAAGCATGCTGTTTTGTGGTATTACCTAGCTCATTACCTTCATATTTGCCTTCATCATTAAAATAACCACCTGCTGCACCGACATGCGCACCCAGCTTATCATTAATCTGATGGGTTAAATCCAAGGTATAAAAAGTATCACCTTGATTGGCATAGGCGACATCATATAAATAGGTCGATACACCCGCTGTGACGCTGGTCTTGTCATTCAGTGCACGACTTACATTCAAACCTAATTCATTTGAAGTGGTATGGCTGCCACCCGGATAATAGTAGGTCGCATCCCAAAAATTCCAGTCGTAGTTTTCACTGCTATAGGTATAGCCCACGATAAAATCATGTTCGACTTTATCGCGACGATGTGACTTCTTGCCTTCCAGTTCCGGATAGGAATAACCTAAGGTTGAGCCCCAGTAACCGACATAAAAATTACCATAAGCCAGATTCAGCGCTGCCTGTAAGGCAACGTCATCATTTTCTGGCGCATTGGTCAGACCACGGGAGATGTATTTAGAAACTACACTGATGTTTCCACTGGTTTCAATTTTTTTTGCTTCTGCATCATCTGCAAAACAATAAACACTAGAAACAGCAGCACAGCCGAAAAGGACTGTTTGTTTGAAAATTCTCATAAAATATAAATTATATTAAGCAAAGAATGGATAACACTGAAACCGACTACAGTTTTATCCAGCTTTGGGTAAAAATAAATTCCGCTATATTCCTTGATGCAACAAACAACAGGAATATAGCCATGACTTAAGCGCGTGGGGCCCGGTAGAAAGGCGCTGTAGAAGCAGGTAATGCCTGCTTGCCACGGATATGATCTGCAAGCTTTTCAGCCATCATGATCGTGGTTGCATTGAGGTTGCCTGTAATAATAAGCGGCATAATTGAAGCATCGATGACACGCAGACCTTGCATCTCATGCACACGCCCATAACCATCGACAACTGCCATATCATCCTCACCCATTTTACAGCTACAGGACGGATGATACGCTGTTTCTGCATGATTACGAACAAATTCATCAATTTCTGCATCAGTTTGCAGATTTTTGCCCGGACTAATTTCTTCACCACGATATGGATCCAGGGCTGGCTGATGCATAATTTCACGGGTAATACGGATAGCATCACGGAATTCGCGCCAATCCTGTTCGGTACTCATATAGTTGAACAGAATGCTTGGATGTTCAAACGGATCCTTGGATTTTAGGCGAACCCGACCACGAGATGGTGAACGCATGGAACCGACATGAGCCTGGAAGCCGTGTTCATGAATAGCATTGGTCCCATTATAGTTAATCGCCACTGGCAGGAAGTGATACTGGATGTTTGGCCATTCAAACTCATCCGAAGAACGGATAAAGCCACCCGCTTCAAACTGGTTACTGGCACCAATGCCTTTACCCAGGAATAACCATTCTGCGCCAATCATGGGCTGGTTATACCATTTCAATGCCGGATATAAGCTGACCGGTTTTTTGCACTTATATTGTAAGTACATTTCCAGATGGTCTTGCAGGTTTTCACCCACACCCGGCAGATCCTGAACCACTGGAATATCCAGACTTTTTAATAACTCAGCCGGACCTACACCAGAGCGTTGCAGAATTTGTGGAGATGCAATTGCACCTGCACATAGTAGAACTTCACGATCCGCAAAGACCTGAATCGGCTGCAAGGTATTTTGACCTTCAAAATATTCTACGCCAATCGCCTGATTGCGATTAAACAGAATTCGGTTGGTCATGGCATGGGTAATAATGGTGAGATTATCCCGGCCTTTGGCCATATCCAGATAACCACGTGCCGTACTGGAGCGACGACCTTGTGGTGTCACAGTACGATCCATTGGCCCGAAGCCTTCCTGTTGGTAGCCATTCAAGTCATCGGTACGTGGATAACCGGCTTGAACCCCAGCTTCGACCATGGCATGAAACAGCTCATTATTACCATTCTTAGGCGTTGCGACTGAAACCGGGCCTGAATCGCCATGATAGTCATTGCCTCCAATATCGCGGGTTTCAGCTTTTTTGTAATAGGGTAGACACTGCGCATAGTTCCAGTGTTCCAGACCTTTAAGGCTGGCCCACTGTTCCAGATCCATAGCATTACCACGGATATAGCACATGCCATTAATCAGTGAAGATCCGCCCAGACCTTTACCACGGCCGCATTCCATACGGCGATTGTTCATGTGGGGTTCTGGATCGGTCAGATAGGCCCAGTTATAACGGCGTCCTTGTAAAGGATAAGCTAAAGCAGCCGGCATCTGGGTTCTAAAATCCAGACGATAGTCCGGGCCACCTGCCTCAAGTAATAGCACCTTAGTATTTGGATCTTCAGTTAAACGCGCTGCCAGAACATTACCCGCAGAGCCCGCACCGATAATAATATAGTCGTAATTCATCAAATCCCCCTTATGCGCTAAATACAGACTGGAAAGGACTGAGTTCGACCTGAACCGATTTGGTCTGAGTGTAGTGCTGTAAGGTCACAAGCCCATTTTCACGTCCGACACCGGAATGTTTATAACCACCGACCGGCATTTCTGCTGGCGATTCACCCCAGGTATTGATCCAGCAGATACCTGCTTCGACCTGATGAATAATTCGGTGTGCACGGGCCAAGTCTGGTGTGACGACACCTGCAGCCAGACCATAATCGGTGTCATTGGCACGACGAATGGCTTCTTGCTCGGTGTCATAACTCAGGATACTCATGACAGGACCGAAGATTTCTTCACGCACAATGGTCATGTCATCGCGGCAGTCGGTAAATACGGTTGGCAGGACATAAGCCCCTTGGGCAAACTGTTCATCTTCGGCACGGCCGCCGCCACACAATAAGCGCGCCCCTTCTATCTTGCCTTTTTCGATATAGCCCAGCACTTTTTCCATATGCTCAAAGCTGGACACTGGGCCGAAATTGGTTTCAGGATCGAGAGGATCACCCATACGGATATGTTCAACACGCTGCAAAATCTTTTCTTCAAATGCTGCTTTCAATGCCAAAGGTACAAAAACACGAGTACCGTTGGTACAGACCTGACCAGAGCTATAGAAGTTGGCCATCATGGCAATATCAGCCGCTAGATCCAGATCGGCATCTTCACAGATAATCAGCGGAGACTTACCGCCCAGCTCCATAGTGACTTCTTTCAAACTAGAATTGGCAGCTTGCGCCATAACTTTTTTGCCGGTAGAAACGCCACCAGTGAATGACACTTTGGCAATATCGGGATGCGAAGTCAGATAACCACCAATTTCACCACTACCAGTCACCACATTAAATACACCATGCGGTACACCGGCTTCAGTATAAATTTCTGCCAGTTTCAACGCAGTTAAAGGTGTGACTTCACTGGCTTTGAAAATCATGGCATTGCCTGCAGCGAGTGCCGGTGCAGATTTCCATAAAGCGATCTGAATTGGATAATTCCATGCGCCAATTCCAGCGACGACACCCAAAGGTTCACGGCGGGTATAGACAAAGGAACTGCTTCTCAGCGGGATTTGCTGGCCTTCAAGAACCGGTAGAATCCCCGCATAATATTCGAGTACATCTGCACCTGTCGTAATATCAACAGTCGATGTTTCACTAAAGGCTTTACCGCTGTCCAGACTTTCTAATTTTGCCAGCTCATCGTTGCGCTCGCGTAAAATGGCGACTGCCTTGTTCAAGATGCGCGAACGTTGAATCGCGGTCATTTCTGCCCAGACTTTTTGCCCTTGTTGTGCAGATTCAACCGCACGATCGATATCATTTTTTGAACATACCTGCACTTCAGCCAGGACTTCGCCTGTTGCAGGGTTAATAGTTTGAAACGTGCTATTGGACGTTGCATCGACATATTGTCCATGGATATAAGGACGTTGCAGTTTGAATGTTGTCAATGGAATTCCCTCGCAGATTGGTTATTTGAGTTGTTGCCGGATATATTCACTACACAGTTCAATCGGCAGTTCTGGATCAATTTCGCCACTTACTAAAGCACCTCTTAGCCAGAATCCATCAATGAGTGCAGCCAGACCTTGTGCTGCCTTCTCAGCTTGATCCTTACTCAGCTTTTTCATGAATTCATATTTAAGATTGGAATGTAAGCGGTAATGGTTTATTTGCTGTAAACGATGTAAATCAGGCTGGTGCAGACTGCTGGCCCAAAAAGCCAACCACACCTTCATGGCCGCTTTATCCGTTTGTGGAGCAGTAAAATTGCCACGCACAATCGCCAGTAAGCGTTGTTCAGGGGCGTCATTCACCTGTGACTTGATTTCAGCAACAGATTTACCTAATTGCTGCAATAAGTAACGCATTGTGGCTTCAATTAACCCATTTTTACCTTGAAAATAATGACTTATGATGCCGGTTGAGACACCTGCCCTCTGAGCAATCTGACTAATTGAAGCTTCTGCAAAACCTAGCTCATTCACTGCAGCTAAGGTGGCATCGATCAGTTGCTGACGACGGATCGGTTGCATACCAACTTTTGGCATAGGACTAACCTGAATAACGGATGTAGCAATAAAAAATCATTCTGCTAAAGCAAATAGCTGAATGATGTAACAATTCATAAACGCTTTTTTAATTGAACGTTCAATTAATAAAAATTATAGTGCCAGCTCACCCTTGATGTACAGCGCAGTTTGTTTTGGATTTGCAAAAGTTTGTAATTCACGAAAACAAGGAAGCTTTAGGGCCAGCTTTTGCTTTTAAATCACACTGCACTGTAGATCATCCGGCAACAAAAACGATGGTCAGAGATTTATGCAAAAGAAAAACGAAGAGGTGCAAGATAGTCTGAATAAGGTAGTCTTTTATTGTTCGGCGACGCTTATTCTGCTGTTTTCTATCATCACGATTTTATTTAATGAACAAGCCAATCTAGTCATTATTAATATTTTAAACTGGGTCAGTAGTACCTTTAGCTGGTATTACCTGCTGGCGGCAACGCTGTATCTGGTTTTTATAGTCTTTATCGCCTGCTCACGTTATGGCGAAATCAAGCTTGGTCCCAAACATTCTAAACCCGAATTCAGCCTGCTGAGCTGGTCGGCCATGCTGTTCTCAGCCGGGATCGGGATTGACTTGATGTTCTTCTCGGTCGCTGAACCCCTGTCGCACTATATGAGTCCACCAGTCGGTGAAGCTGAAACCTTTGAAGCTGCACGCCAGTCCATGGTCTGGACCCTGTTTCACTATGGCCTGACCGGCTGGAGCATGTATGCGCTGATTGGGGTTGCGTTGGGATATTTCAGTTATCGCTATAATTTACCACTGACAATTCGCTCTGCGCTTTATCCTATATTTGGAAAAAGAATTAATGGCCCGATCGGCCATACGGTGGATACTGCTGCGGTACTCGGTACGATTTTCGGTATTGCCACAACCTGCGGTATTGGTGTGGTTCAGCTAAATTACGGTCTGCATGTCCTGTTTGGCTTGCCGGAAAATATCTGGATTCAAACTGCATTAATTGGTGTTGCAGTCATTATTACTATTATTTCCGTCACTGCGGGTGTCAATAAAGGTATTCGGGTTCTGTCTGAAATTAATATCTATGTATCAATCGGGTTGCTGCTCTTTATTCTCTTTATGGGAAATACAGAGTTTTTATTAGCGGCTCTAATTCAGAATTTTGGTGATTATCTCAGCCAGTTCCCGAAACTCTCTTTAAGCAGTTTTCCTTTTGAGCAGCCTAAAGAATGGATGAATAGCTGGACCCTGTTCTTCTGGGCATGGTGGATTGCTTGGTCGCCGTTTGTAGGTCTGTTCCTGGCACGTATTTCCCGTGGTCGTACCATTCGTGAATTTGTCACCGGGACTTTAGTTATTCCTCTGTTATTTACCCTCACGTGGTTGTCTATTTTCGGTAACAGTGCTTTATACAGCGTGATTTTTGATGGTAATACTCAGCTTGCGACAACTGTTTTAGAAAATCCGGCACATGGTTTTTATGACCTGCTGGCACAATATCCAGGTTTCACATTTCTCGCAGGTGTCGCCACCATTACAGGTTTGCTGTTCTATGTGACTTCAGCGGATTCAGGGGCATTGGTATTGGGGAACTTCACTACTAAATTCACTAATATTGAGCATGATTCACCGCGCTGGCTCAGTGTGTTCTGGGCGATTGCGATCGGTTTGCTGACTTTGGCAATGCTCATGGCGAATGGCGTGACTGCATTACAGAACACTACCATTATTATGGGGCTGCCTTTTAGTTTCGTGATTTTCTTTGTGATGGCCGGTTTGTATAAATCCTTGCGGCTTGAGGATTTCCGTCAGGCCAGTACCAGTCTGAATGCTGCACCAGTCGTCGGTAATGTTGACATCTTTAACTGGAAGAAACGTCTGAGCCGGGTGATGTTGCATCCAAGCCTTTCACAGACTCGCGCCATGCTGGATGACGTCTGCAAGCCGGCCATTGAGGCAGTTGCGACTGAGTTAACCGATAAGGGTATTCAAGTGAATATTCAGGAAAAACCGCTTGAGGAAGAACCTGAACTGTATCATCTGGATCTCACCATTCAGCTGGATGAAGAAGAAAACTTTGTCTATCAAATCTGGCCAGTACGTTATGCCACACCGAACTTTAGTTCACGGGGTAAACGGACTAAACGCTATTACTATCGTCTGGAAAGTTACCTGTTTGAAGGATCTCAGGGCAATGATCTGGTCGGTTACAGCAAGGAACAAGTTATTAACGACATTCTGGATAAATATGAACGTCATATGATGTATCTGCACATCAACCGGATCAGTCCGGGTAAACGTCCACTTTTCCCGGATCGTGAAATCTAGGATCACTCAACTACGGAAGGATTGAATGATGTCAGCAAGTTTAAATGCCTTTGCCCTGTTTTTTTCGTTACTCAATCCATTTTTGATGAGTATCTATATGCTCGGAATTATTCGTAATTCCGAAGCAAAGGTCTTCAATATGGCATTGATTCAGGGCAGCCTGATCAGCTTTATTGTTTTCATCATTTTTGCGAAAACTGGCGAAGCCTTCTTCAATGAAGTGCTACATGCTCGCTTTGAATCCTTCCAGATTTTTGGTGGTCTGATTTTTCTGGTGATTGGTTATCGCTATGTCTTTGAAGGTGCGGATACCATTGGGGTGATGCGGGGTGCGCCGAATCATCTGGCGGGTACGATTGCCATGCCTTTTATGATCGGTCCCGGCACCATTTCGGCTTCCGTGATTACCGGGATTCAGCTCAGTTTAATGCAAACCATTCTGGTGATTTTCTTTACCCTGTTTCTGACCTGTAGCTTGCTAATTCTGATGAAATACCTGCATGATCATTTACAGCATAAATATTCCAATTATATTGACCTTTATGTCGATATTGTTGGTCGTGTCGCAGCACTATTAATCGGTACAATTGCGATTGATATGATTGTGACAGGTGTCAATGGAATTTTGGAAGGCTAGTTTTATACAAGCTGACAGGATAAAAAAGCGGGTAAAATGCCCGCTTTTTTTATGAAGTGATGATTTTAAAATTTAAACGACACGCCTGCATAGGTCGAAAAGCCTTCACCCGGTGAAGATCGTGCTTCATCTTTCCCATTATCATTAAGACCTGGAATCACCACTGCTGCATATTTTTCATCGGTGATGTTCTTGAAGTTAACCCAGGCACTCCATGACTGATCTTCTGGCGCATATCCCAGATCAATACCCCAAATCTGATAATCATCACTAAAGCGGCTATTGGCATAATCATGCGCCATCTTCGATGCATATTCTGTATTTAGACCCACATAAAGACCGTTATTCAAGGCATAACTGAGCTGTGCCTGATAAAGGTGTTTTGGAATTCCCGGTAACTGGTTTTTGCCAAATAAAGGATCGTTTTTATACTGGAAATCACTCAAGGTATAAGCCTGTCGTAGGCGAAGTTCACCCTGCTGTGATGCATACAATGGTGTATCCAGACTGAGTTCTACACCTTGATGAAGGGTGGGAGTTGCATTGGATTCTACAGCAATTGGTTCAGAAGGTCGTTCCGATCCATCCTCATAGGTTTTGATCAACTCTGAGGTTAATAACTCGTTTTTAACTTTGGAATAATAGTAGCTCAGTGCCCAATCACCCCAGGCTGACTGACCCCGGCCACCCAGTTCTAAAGTATTTGCAGTTTGCGTGTCCAGATAAATAGGTTCACGTACCCGCCCTGAAGCGACACCAGTGTCAAAATAGTATGGCGAAGACCATGCCATCGCCCATGGATGTGCCGGTTCAATACTACGGCTTAAATTGGCAAACCATTGTAGTGTTTCATTTGGCTGATAAGTCAGGCCAATACGCGGGGCGAAATTCCATTCATAGCGGCTAACTTCAGGACTAGCCACAGGATAAGTCACTTCACTCTCACGGTGGGTATAGGCTGCTGCCAATCCTAGATCAAGCTTAAACTGATCATTCAACTGAGTTTCCTGATCAAATTGCAGCACATTGTCTGAACCACGATAAGTATAACGGCGTGTTACGGTATCTGCCGGATAAAGCGTGCCATCAATTGTAGTATCGCGTCGAATTGTTTCGGTTACACCACTATTCGGACGGTGCGTGGTACTTCGAAAAGCAACTTTTCCTTGATGTTCAAGACCGAATAACTGATAAGGTTTCTCATACTGAACCCGCGCACTAATATCCTCATAATCGACATTGGTACGATAACTACTTTCACGTAGATCCAATGGATAATGGTGATAAGCCAGACTACCGGTCAGTTTGGCATCATCCTGCAAGTTCCAAGTGGTAGTATTTGCCAGCCAGGTACTGCCCGGTTGAATCCGCTTGGCATCTACAGCCAGATTAAAATCATTGGCTGCTTCAGGATTATTCTTGAGCTGTTCCTGGGTAATGCGCCCTGGCGTTAAATGTTTGCTTTCACGGTAACGGGCATAAAAGCGGGTCTCAATATCTGGACTGATCTGATAACCCAGATTAAAAGCTAGACCTTTACCATCACCTTCGGCATGATCCTGAATCCCATCAAACTGTGAACCCGTTACTGTCAGATAATAATCTAACTTATCGAGTTGTCGGCCAGTACTAAACTGGTATTTCTGATAGCCATGGCTACCCGTTTCATATTTTAATTCAGAGCCATTCTGCTCTGCACCAGTCTTACTTTTATAATTAACTGTTCCACCTAAGGACAATCCGCCCTGTTTTAAACCATTGGCACCACGGTACACCTCAACATGATCAATCCACCATGGTTCAAGCAGTTCATAAGCTGTACCACCCGGTCCGGTAAAGGGAATATCATCGATCATGACATAAGTTCCGGATGCATGTGCACCAGAAGTACGGTTAATGCCAGAACCACGGATAGAAATTTTGGCTCCTTCATTGCCCGGCGATTGGGCATAAATGCCGGGCTGGAGACGGAAGACGTCAGCAATGGTTCCCAGACGCTGATGTTCGAGCTGCTGATCTGAAATAAAATTGGTTCCTCCCGAAACGCTGGCAAGTTCGGCCGCAGTCTGTTGCTGGGAATTTGTATTTTGCTCAGTGGTCACCACAATAGTTTCCAGTTGCTGAACACTATCCTGTGCTAGCGTAGTTTCAGCATAAAGATGGCCTGAAAATGCCGACAGTATCATCAGGCTAAGCGGATTTTTCTTGAGAGGGATTTTTGTCATATTCATGGCGAATTTATACAATCCTGTATAAGTGATCCTGATCTGCTTTAGGACTTGGCTTAAAAATTTAAGCTGTAGCATAAATGAAGCATGTAAAATTAAGCAGATATTTTCTGCCAAAATATCTGACTGGTGCGGCAATATTTTTAATTTTTTCTATACAAAAAATCTGTCAGTACTTTACAAGATCACAGACAGATTCATACAAGTTCTGACATCTAATTTATTAAGTATTTGTAATTTATAGATATGTATTTTTTTCTTGTAACCATCTAATTCGAGTTGGCAAAAAGTGATTTAAATTAAAAATTTTGAAGATATAAACAATATTCTGATTCATCAAGATCAGTTTAATAGACAGGTTTCTAGACCAAAATCTTAGTCATAACTAGAAAATAGAATTCTTATTTTTTGAACTATGGCTTATAGATTTCAGCCCAAAAAAGAAACCCTCCTGCTGGAGAGTTTCTTCATGTATTCTGGCTATTATTTTATTTAGAGGCATTTTCGATTACTTGTGCTTGTAATGGTACAGCTTGCTGGGTTTCAGCTGATTTTTTCTTGGTTTTCATTTCTGCCACTTTGGCCAGAGTTTTCTCGGTAAAACGTAAACCACCATCTTCTGCCATCACATTACCCGCCATCAAAAGACTGCTTATTACTAGCAGTGATGGTATAAGTTTTAATTTCATGTCTATTCCACCTTTTTATTTATAGTGGATTAAAAATAAGCAATTATTATTCCAATATTTTTATCTATATTTGATTTTTTTATTTTTCCCGATCATCTTGATGAAATTAAAATTGATCTAAGCGGTAATTTTTATATTCTTTATTGCCTTAAAACTCCTTATTTTAGTGCGATTATTTCAACAACGCCTTATTTTAGTCAGGTTAATTCGGCCTTTTAAGTTCCTCTGCACTATTTTTATGACACTTTTAACCTGATCTCCTGATTTTTTGCACCAAATTGCATGGTATGTTTTTTGCATAAGTCCTCATAGAATATTCCCCGATGTACTAGTTAAAAATCTTGCATGTCTAAATTACGAATTGCCCTGATTGATGATGATCCAGAACGCGCTGAATTTATTCAGGCTTCTTTACTTGCGCATGATTTTCATGTGGTGGCTTGTGTCATTCTGAATGACCTCAACATTGTTGATATCAAAAGCCTGCATGCCGATGTCATTCTGTTAAATATGGATCATCCTCATCGCGATATTATCGAAAGCTGCGTGAGTCAGTATGAATTACCTACGGTTCTATTTACCCAAAATTCCAACAAGGACACCATCAGAAATGCCATTGATGCCGGAGTCACGGCATATATTGTGGACGGGATTGATCCAACCAAACTGGAAAATATTCTGGAAATATCGATTGAACAATTCCAGAAACATAAAAAACTGTTACACGACCTGAAGGAAACTCAGGAAAAATTAAGTGATCGCAGGGATATTGATAAAGCCAAAGTCCTGCTGATCCAGCTACATGGACTGAGCGAAGAAGAAGCATTTGCCCTGTTGCGCAAAAATGCCATGAGTCACCGGATTACCATTGGCGATATGGCAAGGCGCTTACTTGATGCACAAAAACTGTTATCCGGCCAATAAGGAGCATTCAATGACAACATTAGAAAAAACAGAACTCAATATTGGCTATATTCCACTGCTTGATTGTGTTGCCATTCTTTGGGCGGAGCGACAAGGTTATTTTACTGAACAGGGTTTAAAGGTAAATCTGATCCGTGAAGCATCCTGGTCCAGCTTACGCGACCGTCTGGCCTATGGCTTTCTGGATGCAGCCCATTGCCTGTCTGCCATGCTTCCCGCAGCTGCTTTGGGCGCAGACCAGTTACAAGTCGCTTTGCAGACTCCATTAGTACTCAGTATCAATCAGGCATTTATCAGCTTAAGACAGGATTTGTGTTATGAACTGGGCATTCATCCTGAAGATAATGAACAGATCACGTCACAAAAGCTGGTCAGTGCCTTAAAGCAGCAACATAAAGTAGGTCTGGCTCATGTTTATAAATACTCCATTCATCATTACTGTTTAAGAGAATGGTTGGCTTTAACTGATGCGCAATATGCTAAAAATATATTGCTCAAGACCTCACCTCCCCCTTTGATGGTCAAAGGGATTGCAGCACAGATTTTTGATGGTTTTTGTGTGGGTGAGCCATGGAATATTCAGGCCAAGCTTGAAGGTTATAGCCTGATTGTTGCAGCCAGTCAGAATGTCATTCCTAAAGTGGCAGACAAAGTGCTGGCAATAACTCAGGAATGGGGCGAGTTGCATCCACTGACTGTAGAGGCCTTAGTCGCAGCTGTAAATAAAGCCCAGATGGATTTAAAGCATGCTACGGATCTTTCTGAAGTTTGGAATATGCTGGTGGATTATCAGATTATCCAGTTTGAATGTTCAGCTTCTCGACACGTTTATGACTTCCATAAGATTCAGAATATTATCCGTAACCTTGCAGGTGAAAATGTTGAGCCTCAATTCACCGATTTTATCTGGTTATTGGGGCAGATGGAAAAATGGGAAAATATTGATCTGTCCGCAGATGATCAGCGACAGATTGCCCAATCCTGTATTTATCAGCAAGAATCCACGACTGTATAAATTATAAATTTATAAACTTCCATAAAAAAAGACCCAGAATCGTTCTGGGTCTTTTTATTTACTGCTGATATTTAGCTGAGCGCTTGCTGCAAATCCAGTTGCATGAATTTTTGCAAGGATAATTTTCCAGCAATAATCTGATTGATGAATTGTGACATTTCATCATACAAGGTCTCATATAGCTGCGGTTCTAATGCCATATGTTTTAACTGGATCTGTAAATGCATCAACAGTTCCTGCTGCTCGCATTCACCCTGTTCCAGAGCATAGATATAACCCAACACTGCGCCTTTTAAAACCACATCAAATGGCAAGCTATATTTAAGCAAGGTCGATAATGACCCCATAACCCGTTCATTGTGTTTCAGCTTTCTTAAGGGTTCACGCCCTACACGTGCACATGGGTCCTGATAAGCATAGGCACAGGATTCAGTAAAACTTTGTGCCAGACGTTCCAGATCTGAAGCATGCTTAGGAATCTGGTAACAGAGACCATGCTTCACCTGCGCTAAGGCCTGCTGCATGAATTTTCTGACCGCATGATCTGACATGGCCACGCCAATGGTCTGATGACCGCGCAGGCTGGCATACCAGGCCATCATCGCATGCACACCATTCCATAAGCGGTTTTTAATCAGCTGGATATTGGCAATATCATCTACCAGAATCATTTGGCGCATTTTAGCCAATAATGGACTGTTATTTTCCACATAGATTGGCATATCCGTTTCGGCATTAAACAGAATCAGGTCCATCGACTGCAGGATATGACTTGGCTGGAAATTACGGCGCAGGTCTTCAATATACAAGCCAGCCTGATGTTCCTGCTCTGCATTCAGGGCTGTAGAATCATCCAGATCCACTACGGACAGATCTTCATCCAGCTGATACTGCTTGAACATGTTGTATTTGATGCGCAGCTGACGGTACAGTTTCTGGTCGGACAGTTTGGAGACCATACGGTTCACCACTGTGTCACAGAAATAATGCTGATCCATAATGTGCTGCGCTGTCTGTTCATCCGTAATCTGTTTCAGACGGCTCAGAATCTGCTGCATCACCAGCTGTTTGGCCCCGATTTTATTCAGGATAATTAACAGCGTCAGCGGCTGTTCCTGCTGCTCGTAGGCCAAGTATCGCGCATATAAACCCTGTGCAATTACTTCTGCTTCAGAAACCAGAGCTTCCTCAGGAACACAGACTGCCACCAGACTGGATTCAATATACATGTTCTGCATTTGCTCCAGATCATGTGCATCAATCACACTCATATTCTCAATACGCTGGTCAAAAGAGTTTTGACCATAACGAATGCAATAAGTGCCAAACGCATTTACGGCAGATTGATAGAGTGGATTACGGGTCGAGGCAATAATTTTCCGTGGACGGGTATATCCATCCCAGTGTGATAACACCTGAGCCAAATAACCACCACCAATCGCACCGAAACCGTGAATCCCGACCGTTAACTGATTCAGCGTTTGCGGAAATGCAGTCTCAAGTTCAGGCATTTCCAAAACCGGAACAAACTGGTTCAGATCTATCAGAAAATCTTCCATCGTTTCATAATAATACTGGGCTTGTGCCAGCATCGATTCATTCGGTGTTTTAATGTCTTTGAAAAGTACCGTCATACCACCTGCATCATAAGCAGATCGCAGGCCATTTTCGGAATCTTCAAACATCAGGCATTGAGCCGGACTTAAATTGATTTTTTCGGCTGCGCTGATAAAAATTTCTGGATGAGGTTTCCCCTGTTTAATCTCATCACCACACACCAGCACATCAAAAAATTTATAGACATTGGCATTGATCAGATATTCTTCCGCAATGGCACGTCGACTCGAAGTCGCCACAGCCATTTTTAGGCCCGCCTTGCGTAGGCGTTCCAACACCTGTAATAAACCTTTTTTAATTGGAACACCATAATTGCGTACATGTTCTAGTTCCAGTACATCGGCGCGCTGGCGGATCTCGGCATAAGGAACATCTTGTCCATAACGCTCTTTGGCCAGCTGCTCGGCACTACGGGCACTTAAGCCCAAACACTGCATTAAATAGTTTTCAGAAAATTCGACGCCGATCAGCTCACGTGAAGCCTGTTGCAAGGTTTGAAAGCGCAAGCGTTCAGTATCAAACATGGTTCCATCCATATCGAAAATTGCGCCGTGTACGATTTGATTTTTAAATTCTAGCATTGCTCCCCTTTTATAATTCAATGAGTTAAGAAGTGGACAATACCTTAAAGAAAATAAGAGATTAAATAAACCGATGTAAAGATATGAAATAGTTCTGACTATAAATTGATCAATAAAGACTAAATTAAATAGTTTTAGGTTTTCTTATGTAACCGTTAGGTAACAAAAAGTAACCAGCAAGTTGTTTCTTATAAAAAATAAATATTCAAATTAGGAGGTGTAGATAAATTCAAATGCTGTGCCAATTTAGTATTACGATTTTTATTATGAGTAATACTTAGAATGCTCAAAATAAGTTCATTTTAGGAATTTAATGATAAATACAGACTGGATATGCACCCAAACTGGACTTTTTATCTCTTTCTAAAAACGGGATAATGGTGGTGAAAGAAAAATGGGGGTGACATGTTTAAAGATAAAAAGCTGGTATGTTTTGACCTGGATGGAACCTTGATTGATTCAGTGGGAATCTGGAACCAGGTCGATGCTGCCCTGATTCAGGAATTGTCGGGGATCGAAATCGGTCTGGATCAGATTCAGCAACAGCGTGACCTGCAACTGAAAGCCTTTAGACATATGCCCGATCCTTATCTGGAATATTGTGGCTATTTAAAAGAGCTATATGGTTTTGAACCCAGCAAGGAAGAGGTTAAAAACCGTCGTTATCATATTTCACGGCATTTTCTGGATCATGTGATAGAACTCAAACCGCAAGCTGAGCTGCTGATTCAAGCCTTAAAACAGTAAGGGATACAATTGGCACTCACGACTACCACTAGTTTATTCAATGTGCAGCGTTATCAGGACAATAACCAGAAGATTAATCAGAAAATCAGTTTTGATGATGATTTTGCGATTATTTTGACTCGTGAAAATGTTGAGAATATCAAACCGCATCCAGAAGTGTATTTAAATGCGCTCCAGCATTTTGAAATTGAGGCTAAAGATTGCCTGATTGTTGAAGACTCTTTAATTGGGGTGGAAGCTGCCAACAATGCGGGAATTGATGTCGTTGCAATTTACGACCAGTATTCTGCGCATGAAATGGATTTGATCAAAGCCAAGGCAGATTATTTTGTAGAAGATTTTGCTGGTCTCATAAAATTGGTGAATTAAAAAAATGCCATGAATCCTTTCTGATCATGGCATTTTTCGTGTTATCTCTGAATTGATTAGATTAGAGCATTATTTGGCTTTTTTATAGACGGAGCCTGAGCCGACCAGATTGCCAGTTTTTTCGTCAATCGCGAAATCAACGACACCTGTACCTGAATTAATCTGAAGCAGACCATTATCAGCGACTGAAGCTGGCATCGGATTTTTCTTGTCGGTTTTGCCGCTTTCTTTGTCTTTAATGGTATTGGTAATGAAATAGTTTTCACCATTTTTGGAAATCACCAGGATATTTTCCAATTTTGGATTTTCCAGTGTATTTTTCCAGTTCCCCTGATAATCTGGTGCTGGAGTTTCTGGGGAATTACACGCGGTTAACAGCAATAACAGTGAGATGCCTGAAAAATATTTAAGATATTTCAAAACTGAGACCTTGAATGATAGAACGCGGCCATTATAAAAAGAACCTCCTTGAGGTAAACGCTTAGCTTGTAGGCGAAGCGTTTCAGCGGTAGTAAATCTGTCCCGCCTTCGTCATTTTTTGAAAATCATCTTCATATTTCATTCATAAATTCGTGTGAACTGACCACTTTTTAACAGATAAAAAAATCCTCAATAGACCATCCAAATCTATTGAGGAGTACCAAACTGGATAATAGAGAAACCTTAAAAAATTAATTTACAAGTTTGGATTTAAAGTAACGAAACACCGATTTAACTGCGTGAGTTTTTTCTGCAATTTGCTGATTCCATTCATTTGGTAGTGAGCATTTCGCCAGTCTGACCCATACAGTCGAGAACTGTTTCATAAAGCTGGCTTCGTTATAGTGAACCCCATACTCAGCGCATAAGGCTTTGATTTTTGGTGCAACTTCAGCATAACGGTTTGCTGGCATATCTGGGAACAGATGATGCTCAATCTGATGGCTTAAATTCCCACTCAGAATATGCAACCAGTTCGCGCCACTGAAGTTGCTCGAACCACGGATCTGACGCAGATACCATTCCGCACGGGTTTCATTGTCGGTATTGTCCATTTCAAAGGTTTCTGCATCTTCAGTGAAATGTCCATTAAAGATCACCGCAGACGCCCATAGGCTACGAATCACATTGGCAACCGCATTCCCAGTAAATACTGGAATGGCATTTGGGCCAGCAATAATCGGGAAAAATACATAATCTTTCAGAACCTGACGGCGCATTTTTTTGCGTAAAGGTGCTGCTTCTTCCCAGACCTGTTTCCAGGTTTTGGTTTTATAGGCAATTACATCTTCCAGATGCAAACGCTGTACACCCACATACCATTCAAAGAACACCATCAACTGAATGGTTAAAGGAATATTCCAGATAAAACGTAGTTCCCACGGCTGAGATTCACTGACACGGGTCAGACCATAACCGACATCATGATCCATACCGACAATATTAGTATACGTGTGGTGAATATAATTATGCGTGTATTTCCAGTCATCCCCAGTGGAAATAGTATCCCAATCATAAGTCGAACCATTCAGACTCGGATCATTCATCCAGTCGAACTGGCCGTGCATCACATTATGGCCAAGTTCCATATTTTCCACGATTTTCGAGATACCCAATAAGCCTGTTCCCGCTAACCAGACCGGTGGCAACCAGCCTGCGACCATCAGCATGCCACGGGAAGCAATCTCGCTATAACGTACAAAATTACGGATTTTATAAATATATTCTGCGTCTTTTTCGCCCAAATCTTCCATTACTTCACGGCGGATAGCATCAACCTTGGCACCGAACTCTTCAACCTGTTCCGGGCTTAGAAATTGAGATTTACTGTGTTTTTTAAAATCAATTTGCATATTCATGGGAGCACCTTCTTATTCGTTTAGTAATGGTTGAAATAGCTTATAAATTAATCACCACAGGACTGACGGCCTGTGAAATACAAAGTTTGATTGGAGTATTGCTGCCGTGGTCGATCTCACCCGTCAGCATGTTTTTAACTGAACCGCTGACTTTGGTACATGAGCAAGTATTACAAATGCCCATACGGCAACCATGCGCTGGACGAAGACCCGCCTGCTCTGCACTTTCCAGCAGATTAGATTCTGCCTGGAATTCCTGCTGCGATCTTAAAAACTGTACAGGCTGTGCTTTCACTTTTTCATCCATCGCAATCTGGAAATATTCAGAATGGAAGCTGGATTTCACCGCCAGTTTATCGGCAATTTTGAGTGCAGTTTTCATCATTCCCGCTGAACCACAGGCATAGATTTCACGCTGTTCAAAGTCTGGTACCAGCTTGTTTAGCAATTGCTGGCTCAGATGTTGCTTATGCTCGACTGTATTAAAATGATGATATTTCAGATGAGGATGCATCAACGCCAAGGTTTTGATCTCGGCATGAAATGCATCATCACGGGTGAAATAGATTAGATCAATCGGATGCTGAAACTGCACGACTGCTTTTTGCAATAAGGAATAAATTGCAGTAATGCCACTGCCTGATGCCAGAAACAGAATCGGTTTAGGAGAGTTTAATAAGGTAAATTCGCCCTGTGGCTGAGACAGCTCGACCACTGCACCTAGTTGCAATAAAGTTAGGGCACGCGACACTTTACCTTGCTGCTTGACTGCAATAATCACATCACCATTTTTTAAAATGGTCACGATAGAATAATGACGTTGATGACGTACTCCATCCAGACGCAGAGTCACCGCGATATTTTGACCGGCCTGAAATGATCCGCGGTTAAAGTTATAATTTGGACGTAACTGGATTTTGAAAAAGTCTGGGCTAACCGCCTGAATATTCACGACCGATGCTTTGACTTTTTTGAGTGCCCAGGTTGGATGGATTTTTTCACCAACAAAATCAATGAAATCTTCACGAATCCAATGCGGCTTGTAGGTTGTCATACTTGTCATTTTTATCCCCTCTATTCCGCAGACAGCATTAATGTACAACTGTCTATTTATTATGTAGTCCAGAATAAAGAATTTTGAAGCTCACACCATGTCAATGTAGGTCAAATTATGTGCTTAGAAACCATAGTTGGACTTTTTGTAAGACAATCCTAGCCAGAAAGTGCTGTTAAAACTGTATGAACTGAATAAATTGCTTTTTTGGTCTGTATATTTTTAGCAAAAACATATAAAAAAACTGACCTCTATATAAGAGATCAGTTTCTGTTTTAAATATTCGGTGAGTTAAAAAGGCAAAATTTTACCTTTTAAAGAAATAGCTTAACCTACGGCCTGTTCCAGCAAGATAGAGCCATAAAGTTCACGCAGGTCTTTTTTCAGCATCTTGCCGGTTCCACTTAACGGAATAGAATCTACAAAGATCACGCGATCCGGAATTTGCCATTTAGCGACCTTGTCCGCATAGTAATCCAGCATTTCAGCTTCACTCACATGACTCTCTGGCTTTTTAATCGCAATCAGAACGGGACGCTCATCCCATTTAGGATGCTGTGCCGCAATCACGGCAGCCATGGCAATTTCAGGATGTCCCATCGCCATATTTTCAAGATCGACTGAAGAGATCCATTCACCGCCTGACTTGATCAGATCTTTGGAACGGTCACACAGCTTCATAAATCCATCTTCATTTAAGGTAGCAATATCTCCGGTATCAAACCATCCATCTGCTGTGAGCGTAGATTCTTCCTTGCCAAAATAATGATCAATGATCCAGTGCCCTTTAATCTGCAGATTGCCTATGGTTTCACCATCTCGGGCAATTTCCTGGGTTCCTTTTTCTTCATCGGTTAAACGTAAATCAACGCCAAACGGTGGACGACCTTGAGACAAGCGAATCTGCATTTTTTCTTCATCCGCCAGATCAAGGTGTTTGGTTTTTAGCTGATTGGCACTACCAAGTGGACTGGTTTCAGTCATCCCCCAAGCATGAATGGTTTCGCAGTTAAACTGCTCTTTAAAGGTTTTCAGCATAGCCGGTGGACAGGCAGAACCACCGACCACATTCCGTTTCAGGCTTTCCAGTTTTGAACCACTTTGCTGGGCAGCCGCAATCAGCCCTTGCCAGATCGTCGGAACACCTAAAGCCACAGAGACTTTATACGTATCAATCAGATTAACCAGACTAGCTCCATCCAGGCCTGGCCCCGGCAACACCAAGGTACAACCGACCATGGCAGCGGCATATGGGGTTCCCCAGGCATTGACATGGAACATTGGTACCACCGGCAGCATGATGTCACGCGCTGCCACATTCAGGGAATCCGGCATGATAATCGCATAACTATGCAGCACTGTTGAGCGATGGCTATATAAAACCCCTTTCGGATTTCCAGTCGTACCGGAGGTATAACACAGTGAACTTGCTGTATTTTCATCCAGTTCAGGCCAGTCAAATTCTGCAGATTGCTGGGCAAGCAAATCGTCATAAAACTGAACTTCCGGAATGGCTTCACGAATCGACGAATCTTCAGCATCCAGACAGATATACTGTTCTACAGTTTTTAATAACGGTTTGACGGCTTTAATTAAAGGTGCAAAGGTTTTATCAAACAGCAGTATTCGATCGGCAGCATCATTGATAATAAATACCAGCTGTTCCGGAAATAACCGCGGGTTAATGGTATGGCAAATCAGTCCACTTCCCGAAATGGCATACCAAGATTCTAGATGTCGATGATTATTCCAGGCAATGGTTGCAACCCGGTCGCCGAGTGTCAGACCGAATTGCTGTAATACATTGGCAAAACGTTTCGAGTTTTCCCGGATTTCTCCCCAATTGGTCTTTTTAATGCTGGTATCGGTATTTTTAGAAATGATCTCGGTATCGGCATGATAACGACCGGCATGTTCAATCATGCTGCTGATCAGTAAGGGCTGGAACATCATATTTCCGAGCATGCTTCACTCCTTTATCCTTGTTGTTTGTCCATCTGCTATATCGTTGTTATTTCTGTATGATGCGCTGGCGAAAAGCCTGTATTCATTTTTATCATCAAACAGTCTGAATCTAGCAAGGAAATCTGACTTTGTGAGTGTCAAATTGTGACAAAGTCATAGAGTGGATGCAGAAAAAGTAGAAAATAAAACTGGTAATGTGTGGCATAAAAAAGCCCCAATTTAGATTGGGGCGATGATAGTGTTCAGGGAGAAGAGAATTTTAAAAGCCGCTCATCATAATTTTGTCTGCATTTACTACAAAGATAACGCCGAGGCAGAATAAACCAGTATAAAGTGCAAACCAGAGAATCATCTTCTTGAATGCTGCATCAGAAATACTGCTATCCGCATATTTTGGTGCTTTGTTGTCTTCTGAATTCATATGATCACCCATAGGTTGGTCTGGCGTTATGAGTTTTATTATCAGCAGACCTAAATCAACTGTATAGATACAATATTCATTTAAAAAAATATAACAGTTAGCCACTTATTTTTTTGATTTGTTATATTTTAATAACTTATTCATAATATAATTCTGATTATATTAGTACAGTTTAGATTTTATTTTCTTATGTTCAAATCTGAAAAGCTAGCCCAAAATATTCGCCAGATGATTGAAAATGGCGCATGGAAGGCGCATGACAAATTACCTTCATTACGGGAACAAACTGAACTGTCCGGCTATAGCCTGATGACGGTGCTTAATGCCTATCAGGTGCTTGAATCGCAAGGATTGGTCTATGCCAAAGATAAATCTGGCTACTATATTGCGGAGCGACCTCAAACCTATAACAGTAAAGAACCCGCGGTACAGATTGGCTTAAACTCCAAAGTTAAAATTAACTCTGTGGTATTTAATTATTTAAAGTCACTGCAAACTCCAAATATTGCACCTTTTGGTTCAGCTTTTCCAAATGCTGAACTGTTATATAACAGCCGGTTTATGCAGATTTTGGCGCAGCATAGCAAAAGAAAAAGCAGTTATAGCCATCAAAATCATATGCCACCGGGTAATCAGGAATTACGCCAACTAATTGCCAACCGCTATCAGTTACAAGGCATAAACTGCACTTCGGATGACATTGTCATTACTTCTGGTGCCTTGGAAGCCCTCAATCTGTCTTTACAGGCTTTGACTCAACCGGGTGATTTTATCCTGCTCCAGCAAACCATTTTTTATGGTGCCTGGCAGGCGGCTGAACGTTTAGGCCTGCAAGTCATCACAATCCCTGAACATCCACAGTTTGGTTTTGACCTGGAATCATTTGAACAAGCACTTAAACAGTACCCGATCAAAGTTTGCTGGCTGATGCTGAATGTGCATAATCCGATTGGCTTTACGGTAAATTCAGAGATCAAGCAAAGAATTGCGGAACTGTTGAATGAATATCAGGTATATCTGATTGAAGATGATGTCTATCAGGAACTCAATTACGGCGCTCATAAACCGGTTTCCGTGAAATATTTTGATCAGCATCAACGGGTATTGCACTGCTCTTCATTTTCCAAAACCTTGGGCATGGGTGCGCGGGTCGGCTGGGTTTTCGCTGGCCCATTTTCTGATGCAATCCAGCATTTACAGCTCATGAGTACTTTGACTGTTAGTCCGCTATTACAAAATGCACTGGTCGATTTTCTGTCCCATCATCATTATGAAAAGCATTTGCGCCATTTAAGACAGCAGCTGGAAAAGTATAAGCAAAAGTTTTATCAGGAACTCAAAGCGCGTTTAGATTCAGTCTGTGAAATTTATTATTATTCCAGTGGCTATTTTCTCTGGATCAAATTGCCCGAACAGCTGGATGGACAGGTTTTATATGAACAGCTGATTCAGCACAATATTGCTATTGCACCCGCTTTGCTGTTTAAACCGGAACATACCAGCCAGAATTATATTCGCCTGAACTGTTCATTTGACTGGACCTCTGAGATAGAAAATGCTGTCAATGTGCTGGCAGAGGTGATCCTGAATCATGCAAAAAGCGTGGATTAATTCATCCACGCTTTAAGTTTCTTATGTAAATCGCTAGAGCTTAGAAACTGTAAATTGCAACGGCATTCACTCGGTTATCTTCACCTTTTGTACTGCCATTTGGTGCAGCACCCAATGCTTCACGTTCACCATAAACATATTCCAGGCCAAAACTCAGCGGTTTTGTAGGGTTATAGAACACATTGGCCCAAGCCTGCCAAAGGTCTTTGTTCACTGCTGTTAGAGTCAGACCAGGAGCAGCAAGATAGCCATTATCTTGGTCGAAATTCATATAACCATACCCTACGGTACCACGCAATTTATCATTAAACTGCTGCGTTAGACCGACTGTAATCGAGTCAAATTCACTCTGTAGAAGATCACCATTAGGAGCTCGAACTACGCCAGGATTAGCGTAAGAGACAAAGCTGCTATCACCTTTGACATGATAATAATCTGCCTTAAGACTGGTGCCTGAAACAAACTCATATTTCGCACCTACACCTACACCCCATGCAGTTTTTTCATCTTCATTCACGCGTTTTTCATTCCCCATCGCACGCGCGCTGACAGAAAGATTATCCGCAAATTTATGGTTTAAGCGTGCTGTTAAGGCAGGTAAACGCTGTTTGATTCCCGTAATGGTCGCATCTTTCGGATCTTCTACTGCAAGCACCAGATTGGTCGCTGGACTCAAAGTACTGGTATGACGAATCTGAGGGGTTCGTTTAATTGAACCACCGGCATAAACCAGTGCATCTACCGTTTCAGGTATATAGTCCGGAGTTGCAAAGTTTGACCAGGTTTGACCAATTAACCAGTCAGCATAGCTGATATAGGCATGGCGAATACGCAGGTTGTCAAAACCAGCTCCACCCAGGAAATCGACCTCAACCTTACCGCTTAAGGCATTATCCCCAGCACCCACGGGCGCTTTAAAATCCATCCCTAAACGGGTGGCTGAAAGCGTAGACTTAAACTCATCACTGCGTTCACCTGTGCCTTCAAGAGGTACTGCATTAATCTGGTTATACATACGTGTCGCTGCACCGCCCTCAGCCTGATAAGAGGCATCGGCACGGATATTACCGTATAAATTAAACTCGGCCCCACTGGCAATTTTCATCACAGGTTTGCTCGTAGGAGCTACTGCTGTATTTGCAGGTGCCGGCGTTGCCGCTACAGGTGCAGTCACAGCAGCTGTCTGAGTCTGCTGCTGTTCAATCAAGGCACGTAAAGCTTGAACCTCTTGACGCAACTGCTCAATTTCCTGCTGATTGGACTGAGCTGGAGTTTGTGCCTGGGTAGACAAGCTAAGGCCCCCTAAACTTATTGCCATCATGCTCATCAGAACCGTGCGTTTTAATGTGATTGTTTGATTATTAAATAATTGTTCCGTGTTCATCCTAAACTCACTTTTTTATTATGCGTCTCGATTCTAGCAACAGATCACCACCGCTTACGATGGCGATCTCTATCATTAGAAGTGTTTTCTTTATTAATTGATATTTAATCCATTAACTTGCTTTTTCAGCGAGAGAATCAGTACGAATATCAGGTGTAGCAAGGGCTTGACCTTCTACAGACATTTTTAAGTTCACCAGGAAAATTGCCAGCGCAGCAATCAAACCGGGAATCGCAATTGCAAAGAAGTTCATTTGATGCGGTAAATTCATGGTGAGTAAAGCACCTGTCAATACCGGTCCAACGATCGCACCGATACGTCCGATTCCGGAAGCCCAACCCATGCCGGTAGAACGCACCGTTGATGGATAATATTGTGCCACGAAGGTATAAAGCAGAATTTGTGAACCAATGGTCGCTGCACCGGCCACAGCAATTAAGCTATAAAGCACGAATTGTGGACTGTTATAACCGAGCAGGATTAAAGAAGCTGCCCCGCAAAGAAACATGATGGTCAGTACTTTTTTGATATGGAAACGGTCTGCCAGATAACCCCCACCAATAGCCCCGATCATGCCGCCAATATTCAGGGCAAATAGGAAGATCATGCTGACACCCAGTGAATATCCAGCCTGGATCATCAGTTTTGGTAACCAGCTGCCTAGTGCATAAACCATTAATAGACACATGAAAAATGCCAACCAGAACATAAAGGTACTAAATGTACGGCCTTGTTGGAATAATGCTTTTAAAGGTGCTTCATCGCCTTTTTGCACTTCATTCAGAACAAACTGGGTGTCAGATCCAATTATCTGAGTTGGCGAGATTTTTCGGATAATGCTTTGCGCTTGAGCAGTCTGCTGCTTATTGGTCAGGTACATCAACGATTCTGGTAAATATTTCCAGAGTATCGGCAGGAACAGTAAAGGAGTACCCGCAAGTAAGAACATGATTTTCCAGCCAAACTGTGGCACCAGCCATGCGCCAAGTAAGGCAGATGTCATGCCGCCGATGGCATAGCCACTAAACATTAAAGCGACCAGCGTACTGCGAATCCTTTTTGGTGCGTATTCCGTCATCAGGGCAACGACGTTTGGCATCACGCCACCAATTCCGAGTCCGGCAAGAAAACGTAAAATCCCGAATTCGACAGGTGATGTTGCAAAAGCACCGATAAACGTAAAACCACTAAAGATCGCGACACAGATCATGATGGTTTTTTTACGTCCCAGTTTATCGGACAAAGTGCCAAAGCTCATGGCACCAAACATCATACCGAACAAGGCAGTGCTGGCTAACATGCCTGCCTGTACTGCACTGAGTGCCCATTCCTGCATCAGTAGCGGTAAAGCCACGCCGTAAATTACCAGGTCATAACCGTCAAAAATAATGATCAGCAAACACCAGATCAGGACGCCCCAATGAAATGGCGTGAACTTTGCTTCATCAATCAGCGTATTTATATTCACTTTATTTGTAGACATCTCCACCTCCTAATTGTGAAGTTCAATTTATGAGATTCACAATGCAGAAGATGTGCATAAATGTCCAAAACTGAATAGGCATGCTTCTATACCTATAAAGTCTGCCTTAAAGAAAAGGCTTTATTTACTATGCCTTAATGATATTCATCCAAAAAATGAAACCTTCATTCAATATTAAAATATGGATTCGCTTTATTCCCTATAAGATCCAGACAGGTATTGATCTGAATTAAAATACAGCACGATCATATTTAATCGCTTCAAGATCATAGACCTGATAGACCGCATCAAACAGATAACGAATATATTCACTTTCATCCATATTACGAATAGCCATAAAAACCGGACTGACCGCAAATTCATCTAATAAAGGGATAAAGTTTAAATGTGCCAGACGAATATTCTGGGCACTTTCCGGCACAATACAGACGCCCTCTCCGGCAGCCACAAAACCAAGCGCCAGTTGCAATTCACTGACTGCACGGATATTTTTCGGTTCCAGCCCATACTCGGAAAATATACCGCGCACCTGGGTAGAAAAATTAGCCTTACCATTATTCGGGTATAAAAAGAGTGGCTGATCCACCAGTTCAGTCAGGTTCACGCCATCTCGATGGGAAAGAAAATGGCTGGAATGTGCTGCGACCATCAGCCTTTCTTCACGCAGTAACACCCGTTTCACTGCCGGATCTGAAATTCTTAAACGTCCAAAACCGACATCAATCCGCCCTTCTTTAAGTGCCTGAATCTGCTCTGAAGTATTCATTTCAACCATCTCAATTTTGAGCTGGGGATGTTGCTGCTTAAATAGAAACACAATACGCGATAGCAAACCGAACAATAACGAGCCAACAAAACCAATGCTAATGGTGCGATCCGCGATACCAATCCGCTTGGTCATCGATTTGATTTCTTCCGCATTAGACAAAAGTTTAACCGCATGTTGATAGAAGAATTGACCTGCTTCTGTGGTCTTAAGCGGTCGGCTACCTCTTTCAAAGAGCTGAATATCCAGTTCCTGTTCCAGATTTTGTATCTGTCTGCTTAAAGGTGGTTGAGCAATAAACAGTTTTTCTGCCGCCTTGGTAAAACTTTGTTCTTCGACGACTGCGACGAAGTAACGCAAATGCCTGAGTTCCATATTCATGCATACCTTTAAAGTATAAAAAAATGCTAAATCGATCTTAGACCAATCAAAATTATTCTTTTAAGGTATATCAAGTCAAAACATTAAAGCAAGAATGTGAAGCGTAATTATGTATAAGTCAGTTGAAACCTTGCTGGTTCAAATACCGACGATCCGTCCTCACAAGATGGCTGTCGCAACCATGCAAACCCAGACACTGGTCCTGGTCAAAATCACCACCGAAGACGGCTATGTGGGTTGGGGCGAAGCCACCACTATTGGCGGTTTAGGCTACGGTGAAGAAAGCCCAGAAAGTGTCAAAGTGAATATTGAGACTTACTTTGCACCGCTTCTGAAAACATTATCAGGTTTGAATGTTGCACAGACATTACAAGCCATCAAAAAAAATATTAATGGTAACCGCTTTGCCAAATGTGCCATTCAAACCGCACTGCTGGATATTCAGGCACAACGTCTGAATCTGCCACTGAGTGAAATTCTAGGTGGACGTTTACGTGACAGCGTACCAGTGCTCTGGGTACTGGCATCTGGCAATACCGAGAAAGACATTGCTGAAGCCCAGACAATGATTGCGGCCAAACGCCACAATATTTTCAAACTGAAAATTGGTTCACGTCCAGTGGAACAGGATGTTGAACACGTGCTTGCCATTAAACAGGCATTGGGCAAAGACATTTCGATCCGTGTGGATGTGAACCGTGCCTGGTCAGAGCTGGACGCGATTAAAGGCATTCAGTTACTCCAGGACGGCGGCATTGACCTGATTGAACAGCCATGTGCCATTGACAATCTGGATGCAATGCGACGTCTGACCCAGCGTTTTGATATCGCCATCATGGCGGATGAATCCTTGATGGGTCCGCAGTCTGCCTATCAGATCGCACGTCAGCATGGCTCATCAGTTTTTGCAGTCAAAGTGGCGCAATCTGGTGGCCTGATTGAAGGTTGTGAAGTTGCAAAAGTGGCACAGCTGGCAGGTATCGATCTGTATGGCGGCACCATGCTTGAAGGTCCGGTGGGCACGATCGCCTCTGCCCATGCCTTCTCGACTTTTGAAAGTCTCGCTTATGGCACCGAACTGTTTGGTCCACTGCTGTTAACTGATGAAATTTTAAGAACCCCACTCCAGTATCAAAACTTTGAACTTGAGATTCCGAAAGGACCAGGTCTGGGTATTGAGTTGGATGAAAACAAAATTGACAACTTGCGTCGTCAATAATTCCAGGAGAACCCCATGCTTTTCCAAGTACGAATGGACGTCAATATTCCAAAAGATATGCCCGTTGAACAGGCCAATGAAATTAAGGCAGTTGAAAAAGCTTATTCACAGGATCTGCAACGCCAGGGTAAGTGGCGTCATATCTGGCGTATCACCGGACAGTATTCAAACATCAGTATTTTTGATGTTGAAAGCAATGAAGAGTTGCACAACCTGCTACAAGGCTTGCCGCTCTACCCGTATATGAACATCAAAGTTATGGCATTGAACCGCCATCCATCATCGATTCGGGATGATGACAAGTAATGAATAAATTCGGGAATGGAAATGAAAGAGTTTTCTTCCCCTCTTACACCTGAGGGTAATCCAAAAGGACTTGTGGTCAGCAAGATTTAGCCAGCCAAACGAATGCTAAAACATGCGCCACTAAAATATGAAAGACATACTTTAGGAGCAATAGTATGAACCGCCAAGAAATTGATGCACTGGTTAAAAAAATGAATGTCGATACAGCGACAGGACCAGTTGATGAGCGTGTACAACAAGTTGTTGTACGTTTATTAGGTGATCTTTTCCAGGCTATTGAAGATCTTGATATTTCTCAGACTGAACTCTGGAAAGGTCTGGAATACTTTACTGATGCAGGTCAAGCCAATGAATTAGGCTTACTGGCTGCAGGTCTGGGTCTGGAACATTACTTAGACTTACGCGCGGATGAAGCAGATGCCAAAGCAGGCATTACTGGCGGTACACCACGTACCATCGAAGGCCCGCTGTATGTTGCAGGTGCTCCTGAGTCCGTTGGTTTTGCGCGTATGGATGACGGTTCTGAAGAGGGCAAAATTCCAACCCTGATTATTGAAGGCACAGTGACCGATACTGACGGCAACATCATTGAAGGTGCAAAAGTTGAAGTCTGGCATGCCAACAGCCTGGGCAACTACTCTTTCTTTGACAAGTCGCAATCTGACTTTAACCTGCGCCGTTCTATCTTTACCAATCAAGACGGTAAATATGTTGCCCTGACTACCATGCCGGTCGGTTATGGCTGTCCACCTGAAGGTACTACCCAGTTCGTACTGGACAAATTAGGTCGTCACGGTAACCGCCCATCTCATGTGCATTACTTCGTATCTGCACCGGGTTACCGAAAGTTAACCACACAGTTCAATATCGAAGGCGATCAATACCTGTGGGATGACTTTGCCTTCGCCACACGTGATGGTCTGGTCGCAACTGCTGTTGATGTGACCGATGAAGCTGAAATCGCACGCCGTGGTTTAAATGGTCCATTCAAACATATCCAGTTCAATATTGAACTGGTGAAAGACCAGGTTGCTGCACCAAGCACTGAAGTAGAACGTCGTCGCGCAAGCGCTTAATTCAAAATGGAATCGGGATGTCAGTCTGAGCAACATCCCGATGACTTCCCCTCCTTGGAAAGTCGGAGACTGGACATGCCTCGTATTCCTGTAATTAACACCAGCCATTTAGACCGTATTGATGAATTACTGGTCGATGATTTTGAATCTGGTGAATTTAAACTGCACCGTTCCGTATTTACTGATCAAGCCCTGTTTGATCTGGAAATGAAATACATCTTTGAAGGAAACTGGGTTTATCTGGCCCATGAGAGCCAGATTCCCAATAACAACGATTACTACACAACCCATATTGGCCGTCAGCCAATCATCATTGCACGTAACCGCAATGGCGAACTGAATGCCATGATCAATGCCTGCTCTCACCGCGGTGCACAACTGTGCCGTTATAAGCGTGGCAATAAAGCAACCTATACCTGCCCATTCCATGGCTGGACATTCAATAACTCGGGCAAGCTGTTAAAAGTGAAAGATCCGGCTGATGCAGGCTATTCAGATTGCTTTAACCAGGACGGTTCTCATGACCTGAAAAAAGTAGCTCGTTTTGAAAATTACAAAGGCTTCTTGTTTGGCAGCCTGAATCCGGATGTTCCTTCTCTGGAAGAATACCTGGGTGAAGCCACCAAGATCATCGACATGATCGTGGGTCAGTCTGAGCAAGGTCTGGAAGTTTTACGTGGTTCATCGACTTATACCTATGAAGGTAACTGGAAGCTGACTGCAGAAAACGGTGCCGATGGTTATCACGTCTCTGCCGTGCACTGGAACTATGCTGCAACGACTCAGCAACGTAAGGAAAAAGAAGCTGGCGATAATATTCGTGCCATGAGCGCAGGTTCATGGGGCAAACAAGGCGGTGGTTCTTACGGCTTTGAACATGGTCACATGCTGCTTTGGACACAATGGGCCAACCCGGAAGACCGTCCAAACTTTGCTAAGAAAGATGAATATACCGAGCGTTATGGCGAAGCCATGGCGAAATGGATGATCGAACGTTCACGTAACTTGTGTATCTATCCAAACGTTTACTTCATGGATCAGTTCGGCTCACAAATCCGTGTTCTGCGTCCAATCTCTGTCGATAAGACTGAAGTGACGATTTACTGTATCGGTCCTGTCGGTGAAGAGCCGGAAGCACGCACTCGCCGTATCCGTCAGTATGAAGATTTCTTTAATGCTTCTGGTATGGCTACCCCAGACGATCTGGAAGAATTCCGAGCTTGTCAGGCCGGTTATGCTGGGATCGCGCTGGAATGGAATGATATGTGCCGTGGTTCTAAGCACTGGATTCAAGGGCCAGATGATGCAGCCAATGAAATTGGCCTGAAACCAAAACTGTCTGGTACTAAAACAGAAGATGAAGGCCTGTACCTGGCTCAGCACCAGTACTGGTTAGAGCTGATCAAAAAAGGCATTGCGACTGAAAAAGAAATTGCTGCAAGCACTGAAGGAGAAACCGCATGAGCGACATCACTTTAGAAAATATTGCACAGTTCCTGTATCAGGAAGCCCGCTTTTTAGATGATGAGCAATGGGATGACTGGTTACAGTGCTACGCCCCTACTGCTTCTTTCTGGATGCCTGCTTGGGATGATGATGACTGTCTGACTGAAGATCCACAGTCTGAAATCTCACTGATTTACTACCCAGACCGTCAGGGTCTTGAAGACCGTGTGTTCCGGATCAAGACAGAACGTTCATCTGCCACCATGCCGGATACCCGTACTAGTCACAACATCTGCAATATTGAAATTGTGGAACGTGATGGCGACAAGGTCACTGTGCGCTTTAACTGGAATACCCTGAGTTTCCGCTACAAAACCAGTTACAGCTACTTTGGTATGTCTCGTTATGTAATCAATTTTTCAGGCGAAAAACCACAGATTTTAAGCAAATACGTGGTACTGAAAAACGATTACATCAACCAGGTTATCGACATTTATCACCTCTAAGACTGTCTCGACAGCAAGGTCAAACCTTTCAGCCAGGGAAATATGGCTGAAAGGCTAAGTTTCAAAGATTTATATAGGATATTCAGCCATGTCAAACCACAATGTTGCACTCCAATTTGAAGATGGCGTTACACGTTTTATTAGTGTTGCCCAAGGCGAAACCTTGTCCGATGCAGCTTACCGTCAAAAGATCAATATCCCTCTAGATTGCCGTGACGGTGCATGTGGAACGTGCCGCGCTTTTTGTGAATCAGGTGCGTATGACATGCCTGAAGAAATGTACATTGAAGATGCACTGACACCAGAAGAAGCCGCAGAAGGTTTTATCCTGGCTTGCCAATGTAAACCGACTTCGGATGCCGTGTTCCAAATTCAGGCCTCCTCTGATGTCTGTAAAACCGAGATTCATGCATTTCAAGGTACGTTGGCCCGTGTAGAAAACCTGTCTGATTCCACCATTACTTTTGATATTCAACTCGATGATGGTCAACCAGATATCCATTTTCTGGCCGGACAATATGTCAATGTTAGTATTCCAGGCACCACTGAAACCCGTTCTTACTCATTCAGCTCTAAACCGGGTAACCGTTTAACTGGTTTTGTAGTACGTAATGTCCCTAACGGCAAAATGTCGAGCTTCCTCAGCGCTGACGCAAAAGCCGGTGACAAAATGACCTTTACCGGTCCATTCGGCAGCTTCTATCTGCGTAATGTGACCCGGCCGGTATTGATGCTGGCAGGTGGTACCGGGATTGCCCCGTTCCTGTCTATGCTGCAAGTTCTGGAAGAAAAAGGTTCGGAACATCCAGTACGTCTGGTATTTGGTGTGACCAATGACTTTGACCTGGTCGCAATCGAAAAGCTGAATGAACTTCAGGACAAATTCCCATGGTTCGAATATCGCACAGTGGTCGCAAATCCAGAATCTACACATGAGCGTAAAGGTTATGTGACCGGTCATATCGAAAACGAATGGCTGAATGCTGGAGATGTCGACATCTACCTGTGTGGTCCGGTGCCAATGGTTGAAGCGGTTCGCAGCTGGCTGGATGCTGAAGGTGTCAAACCTGCCAGCTTCCTGTTTGAAAAATTCTCTGCCAACTAAGTTTAGAAGCCGGAGAACCTCATGAACTGTAACCCAAGATTTGAAAATAAAGTCGTGATCGTGACTGGTGCTGCGCAAGGCATCGGTCGCGGTGTCGCGATTCAGGTGGCGAGCGAAGGCGCTCAAGTCATCATGGCCGATCTTTCTCCCTATGTAGAAGAAGTATTGGCAGAGATTGAAGCCACAGGTGGCGATGCCATTACTGTAAAAGCCGATCTGGAAACTTATGCCGGTGCTCAATCTGTCGTTGAAAAAGCCTTAGATACCTATGGTCGTGTCGATGTACTGATCAATAACGTGGGTGGTGCCATCTGGATGAAACCTTTTGAAGAATTCTCTGAAGAGGAAATTATCAAGGAAGTGAACCGTTCGCTGTTTCCAACGCTGTGGTGCTGCCGTGCAGTTTTACCAGAAATGATTAAAAATCAGAAGGGTACCATTGTAAACGTATCGTCAATTGCAACCCGTGGCATTAACCGGGTGCCTTATTCGGCTTCTAAAGGTGGAGTTAACGGCTTGACTGCTGCTCTTGCCTTTGAACATGCCAAAGATGGTATCCGCGTGAATGCTGTGGCAACAGGTGGTACCGAAGCACCGCCACGCAAGATTCCACGCAATGCCAAACCGCTGAGCGAACAGGAAGAACAATGGATGCAGGATGTGGTCGACCAGACCAAGGATCGCAGCCATATGAAACGCTATGGCACGATCCAGGAACAGGTCAATGCCATTCTGTTTCTGGCTTCAGATGAAGCATCATATATGACTGGAACTATAGTTCCAGTTGGTGGCGGCGATCAGGGTTAAACCTGATTGCATACAGGCTCATTGACCGCAAGGAGGCAACCGCAATGACACACCTGTTTCAAACCCTGAAGGATGACTGGTCGATTTCAGCCACGGTGGCAGGATTTTTAGCCGTGCTGATTTCCTATTCCGGTCCCCTGATTATTTTTTTCCAGGCGGCCCAGCAGGCACAAGTTTCGCCTGCCATGATGATTTCATGGATCTGGGGAATTTCTATTGGTGCGGCGCTCGCAGGTATCTTTTTATCGATTAAATACAAAATACCTGTTGTCACCGCCTGGTCTGCGCCCGGAACGGCACTATTGGTCACGCTGTTTCCCGATATTTCGCTCAATGAAGCGGTTGCGGCCTATATCACCTCTGCTGTGGTGATTTTTCTCATTGGGATTACCGGTTATTTCGACAAATTGCTGTCCTGGATTCCCCAGGAAGTCGCTGCCGGAATGATGGCCGGAATTTTACTGCAGTTTGGTTTAGGACTGTTCACCGCGACCGATACCATGCCCTATATCGTCTTTGGCATGCTGGCGGTGTTTTTGCTGGCCAAGCGTTTCAGTCCACGTTATGCCATGGTCTGGGTGCTGGTTGCCGGTGTGATTTTAAGCATGCTGCTGGGCAAGATTAATCCGGTCACGGCAGATTTCAGTCTGGCAATTCCGCAATTTATTGCACCGGAATGGACTTGGAGTTCCACCCTGAATCTGGCCCTCCCGCTTATTCTGGTCAGTCTGTCGGGCCAGTTCTTACCAGGAATGGCCATTATCAAGATCAGTGGATATGACATGCCTGCCAAGCCAATTATCAGTGCAACCAGTATTGCCTCGCTCGCAGTAGCCTGTGTGGGGGGGATTACTATTGTATTGGCCTCTATTACGGCCGCATTGTGTTTAAGCAAAGACGCGCACGAGCTGAAAGAAAAGCGTTATATCGCGGGTGTGGCGAACGGGCTTTTTTATATTTTAGGCGGCCTGTTTGCCGGCAGCATTGTATTGCTGTTTAGCCTGATGCCGAAGGAATTAATTGCAGCTTTGGCAGGACTGGCCTTACTCGGAGCAATTGCCACTAACATCTCTATGGCGATGGGCAAAGAGTCGCAACGTGATGCCGCACTGATCACCTTTTTAGCAACTGCTTCCGGCATGCATTTCTTGGGGCTGAGTTCAGTCTTTTGGGGGATTTGTATTGGCCTGGTAGCACATTTTCTGCTGTCACAGAAAGACCGTAATGCTGTTCCGGTTGCAACATCAGATTCAAAACGAATTTAAAGACATCCATTAGTTTAGGGTATGTAAGGACCAGATTATGATAGATAAAAGTTCATTATCATTGAAAGAAGCACTCTCCCAGATCAAGGATGGTTCTACCATTATGATCGGCGGATTTGGGACAGCGGGTCAGCCTGCTGAACTGATTGATGGTCTGATCGAATTGGGAATCAAGGATCTTATTATTGTCAATAATAATGCTGGTAATGGCGACTATGGTCTGGCGAAACTGCTTAAAGCGGGCGCTGTGCGTAAAATTATCTGCTCTTTCCCGCGTCAGTCTGATTCCTGGGTATTTGACGAACTCTATCGTGCAGGCAAGATCGAACTGGAACTGGTGCCGCAAGGTAATCTGGCTTGCCGTATTCAGGCAGCAGGTATGGGCTTAGGTCCAATCTATACCCCAACCGGTTTTGGTACCTTGCTGGCTGAAGGCAAACCAACCTTGAACTATGAAGGCAAAGATTTTGTCCTGGAAAATCCGATTAAAGCTGACTTTGCTTTAATTAAGGCCCATCAGGGCGACCGTTGGGGCAATCTGGTCTACCGTAAATCTGCCCGTAACTTTGGCCCGATTATGGCGATGGCAGCTGATGTAACCATTGCACAGGTTTCTGAGGTGGTTGAACTGGGTGCACTGGATCCAGAGCACATCATTACCCCAGGAATTTTTGTTCAACACGTTGTTCAAGTTAAACCTGCACAGTAATCACGGATAAGGAGAAGATTCATGAGCTATAACAAACTGACCCGTGACCAGATCGCTGAACGTGTGGCACAAGACATTCCTGATGGTGCTTATGTGAACCTCGGTATTGGTTTACCAACCAAGATTTCAAGCTACCTGCCAAGCGACAAAGACGTATTCCTGCACTCTGAAAATGGCCTGCTGGCTTTCGGTCCTCCTCCTGCTGAAGAAGACCGCGATCCTGAGCTGATTAATGCCGGTAAAGAATTCGTGACCATGCTGACTGGCGGTGCTTTTTTCCATCATGGGGATTCTTTTGCGATGATGCGCGGCGGACACTTAGATATCGCAGTTTTGGGTGCTTTCCAAGTCGCTGAAAATGGTGATCTGGCCAACTGGCATACCGGTGCACCCGATGCAATTCCTGCAGTCGGTGGCGCGATGGATCTGGCCGTCGGCGCCAAGAAAGTCTTTATCACTACTGATCACGTCACTAAAAAAGGCGAACCTAAGATTGTGGCTGAACTGACTTATCCTGCGACTGGCCTGAAATGTGTGGACCGCATCTATACTGACCTGTGTGTAATTGATGTCACTCCTGAAGGCATGAAAGTCATTGAAAAAGTCGAAGGTCTGTCATTTGAAGAATTGCAGGCATTAACTGGTGCCAAACTGATTGATGCGACTCAATCAAATTAAGGGGAAGTCCCTCCTTTATTAAAGGAGGGATTTAGGGAGGATTTGAGGATTAAAACTACTTCATTAAATCCCTCCCAACCTCCCTTTAAAAAGGGAGGAGTTTTCTTCTTTTAAATATGTGAGCAAATACACAATGAAAAACGCATATATCATCGATGCCATTCGTACCCCATTCGGCCGTTATGCCGGTGGCCTCGCGCCTGTCCGTGCAGATGATTTAGGTGCGCTGCCAATTAAAGCTTTGATGGAACGTAACCCATCGGTAAACTGGGAACAGGTCGATGACGTGATTTATGGCTGTGCCAATCAGGCCGGTGAAGACAATCGTAACGTCGGTCGTATGTCTTCACTACTTGCAGGTCTGCCTTATCAGGTGCCGGCAACGACCGTGAACCGTCTGCGTGGTTCATCGATGGATGCAGTCGCGATGGCAGCACGTGCGATTAAAGCCGGTGAAGCCCATCTGATTATTGCCGGTGGTGTAGAAAGCATGTCGCGTGCCCCATTCGTGATGGGCAAGTCAGAAACAGCGTATGGCCGTAGCCAGAAGATTGAAGACACCACCATGGGCTGGCGTTTTATCAATCCGAAACTGAAAGAAATGTACGGCGTAGAAACCATGCCGGAAACTGCTGAAAACGTGGCAGAACAGTTCAATATTAATCGTGAAGATCAAGACAAGTTTGCCCTGACCAGCCAGCAACGTACAGCAGCAGCACAAGCCAAAGGTTTCTTTGCCAAGGAAATCATTCCTGTGATGATTCCGCAGCGTAAAGGCGATCCGATCGTTGTCGATACTGATGAACATCCGCGTGCCTCTACCACAGCAGAAGCTCTGGCGAAACTGAAGCCTGTGGTGAAAGCAGAGGGGACTGTAACGGCGGGTAATGCTTCTGGCATTAACGATGGTGCAGCGGCATTATTAATTGCATCTGATGAAGCTGTTGCTGAATATGGCCTAAAAGCACGTGCAAAGATTATTGGTTCAACGGTTGTCGGTGTTGAACCACGTATTATGGGCTTTGGCCCGGCACCAGCGATTAAAAAGCTACTGGCCCAGACCGGCTTGACGCTAGACCAGATGGATGTCATTGAGCTGAATGAAGCCTTTGCTGCACAGGCACTGGCCGTGACCCGTGACCTAGGTCTTCCGGATGATGCTGCCCATGTAAACCCGAATGGAGGTGCGATTGCCATTGGCCATCCACTCGGTGCTTCCGGTGCCCGTCTGGTGACTACTGCCTTGAACCAATTGGAACAGACTGATGGCAAATATGCCCTTTGCTCTATGTGTATCGGTGTGGGTCAAGGTATCGCGCTGATTATTGAACGTGTTTAAAAATCCCTCCTAACTTCCCTTTCTTGAACAAGGCTTAAGCAGTGCTTATGCCTTGTTCAGGGAGGAACTTTTAGAAGGAAATAAAAGGAATAACAAATGCCAACATTTACATCAAATGATGCCCAGATCAATTACCAGACTTTTGGGGATGCTAGCAAACCTGCATTGGTATTTTCCAATTCACTGGGTACCAAATACAGCATGTGGCAGCCACAGATTGAGCATTTCCAGCAGGATTATTACGTAATCTGCTATGACACCCGTGGGCATGGTGGTTCGGAAGCACCACAAGGCCCATATAGCCTGGAACAGCTGGGTCAGGATGTCGTGAATCTACTGGATCATTTGAACATTGCAAAAGCAGCATTCTGTGGTATTTCTATGGGTGGCTTAACCGGTCAATGGTTGGCGATTCATAAGCCAGAACGTTTTAGCCACGTGATTGTCTGCAATACTGCAGCCAAAATTGGACAGGAACAGGCATGGCAAGACCGTGCTGCGCTTGTCCGTGAGCAAGGTCTTGCTCCAATTGCTGCAACTGCGGCATCACGCTGGTTTACCGATCCCTTTATCCAGAGCAACCCGGCAGTCGTTGCAGAACTTTCAAACGACCTCGGAGCTGGCAGCCCAGAAGGCTATGCAAACTGCTGTGAAGCTCTGGCTAAGGCGGATGTCCGCGAACAACTTAGCAGCATTCAAATCCCTGTGCTGATTATTGCGGGTCAGCAGGATCCGGTGACGACTGTTGCAGATGGACAGTTTATGCAGCAACGTATTGCGAATAGCCAGTTGTTTGAAATCAATGCTTCGCATATTTCCAATATTGAACAACCGGAAGCCTTTAATCAGGCCGTACAAACTTTTCTTGCTGCTTAAATTTATTCTTATAAAAAAGCCACGATATATCGTGGCTTTTCTTTTATTCGTGTATTCGTTAAGCCCAGATCACCAGCATCGCTGCAATCACCACCAGTACCAAGCCCCAATGCTCGGCACGCGCCAGTTTTTCTTTAAAGAAATAAGCGGAAATCAGCAGACTGAACAGGATTTCGATTTGTCCCAAGGTTTTCACGATTGGCACGCTCATCATACTCATGGCGGTAAACCAGCCGAGGGATGCTATAAAGCTGCAGAAGCTGACTTTAAAGGTTAGACCTAAACGTTGCCACATGGCAACTAAGGTTTTTCGACTAAACAGGCTCAGGTAAATCAGCATACTGATGCACTGGAAACCAATCACCGAAATTAGTACCCATGAAGCGCGATGTACGGTTGGCAACATTGGTAGTTCCAGACTGGCTTCACGTACCAAGAGTGAAGTAATAGCAAAGCTCAAACCGCTGCCGATTCCGATGGCTAAAGTCTTGGTGGATAGACCGGTGAGCTGATTGCCTTTACTCAGCAGGAATACCGCATAACCACCGATCAGCACCCCGATCCATGCCAGTACAGAAAGATGATCTGACAGGAAAATCACTCCAATAATGGCAGCCAGAATCGCTTCACTTTTTGCCAGTCCAACGCCAATCGCATAATTTTTCTGTTTAAACAGCTGCACCATCAAGGCAGTTGCCAGAATCTGGCTGATACCCGCAATCAGGACATAGATCCAGTACTTAGGGGTAAAATGCACCACACTTTCAACTGGCTTGAAGTGATATAAAGCTGCAATGTAAAGCCCGGCCAGCGGCAAGCCAAACAGGAAACGTGCCAGTGTCACGCCCCAAATATCGACAGTGGTACTGAGCTGCTTTTGAAAGGCATTTCGCCAGGCCTGCATAAATGCAGCCATTAAAGTAAAGAAAATCCAGC
The DNA here is from genome assembly GCF_013417535.1 of Acinetobacter sp. YH12241. Classification (NCBI taxonomy): domain Bacteria; kingdom Pseudomonadati; phylum Pseudomonadota; class Gammaproteobacteria; order Moraxellales; family Moraxellaceae; genus Acinetobacter; species Acinetobacter sp. YH12241. The sequence goes on from NZ_VPDQ01000010.1 coordinate 48,949, forward strand.
TGATTGCCATACCCTGATCATTAATACCGTAAAAGTGAATTAATTCTATGCCTTAGTACAATCTATGACTAATTAAAAATGAGATAATGGCTAATAGCTAAAAGTTTAATTTTCTAATTTAAAAATAATTAAAATTTATCAAATTGACAGGGATAAAATTGATTTCTCAGATTCCAACTATGCTAATAAATAAGAAAATAACTCCTGATCTTTGATTAACTTATAATAAACGGCTCTTCTATTTTAAGAGACCGAAGATGTTTCATCAGAATAAACTTTTTCCATTGGAATAAAGCGAATGCCATGTTCCTGAGTAAGTTCACCCGTCTCAACAAAACCAAATTTTTTATAAATATTGAAGCCATATAAACTGGATTTGACTGTAATCTTTTGATGCCCTTGATTACGGATTTGTTCTTCTAAAAAACTCCACATTTGTCGTCCATATCCCTGACCCTGATAAGCTGGATCCAGAAAAAAGTGCATGAAGTGTGCAGGTTCCACATAGGCCACCACGCCCACAATTTTTTGATTAATTTCTCCAACAAAATAATGAATATCAGCTCGGTCAAAAATGGTCTGAAGAATTTCAGGTTGAAAACGCTTGTGTCCCTCTTCACTAGAAATCAAGACATCAACAAAGGAGGCAATGACGTTCGCAATTGCTAGTGTGTCCTGAACAGTGGCTTTTCTTATCTTCATCATATTTTAATACCCCAAAAGCAGAACTAAAAAATTAAAAATAATTTATTTTTCAGCATTATGTATGTTTTAAAATTGAGCAAAATATATACCAATTAGGTCTTTTGAAAAACGCGATTCAATCGATTTTTTTCAATAACTTTTGATCTCTAATTTTTTTATAGTTTGCATTATTCAGTTTTTTTAAATTGATACTCTCGTTTTTATTTAAGAAAAAAATACATAAGTCAGTTCATCGGTTTTTTTATTTCTGTCAGCTTTTCGTCTATAAACAGTCACTAAACCATAATTTAATGAATAATCGATCACATGCATTTTACAATTAATCAACATAGTGTTTTTTAAGAAATTTTTATGATGAATTTTTAAACAGGATAAAATTCCGCAATGCAATCTGAATATAAATTATAGAGTTTCAGTAATTCATTGTAATTCATTCATTTTGCAGGGAGTATCGATGAAGTATTTTGAATGTCCAGTTTGCGAACAGCAGATCTTTTTCGCCAAATTCGTATGTGATCACTGCCTTTCTCCTATCGGCTATATCGCATCCGAAAAAGAAATGACGACATTTAAAAAGCTGAATGCTCAGGAGTGGGTTCCCGTTGCCGAGAAGTATCAATATTCCCGTTATAAACCTTGTTATAACTATACCCATCATCAGGTATGTAACTGGATGATCCCTGCAGATGATGAGGAAGATTTTTGCGAATCCTGCCAGCTGACTCATGTAATTCCAAATCTGGAAAATGCCGAAAACATGATTTACTGGTATCGGCTGGAGGAAGCCAAACGCCGTTTTCTGTATCTGACCCAACGTATGAACATTATGCCTCGTCCAAAACATTCGGATGATGATCCATTGGGTTTGCGTTTTGATTTTCTTCTTCCTGAAAAAGACAAGCCAGTACTTACCGGCCATGCCAATGGGGTGATTACCTTAAATGCCTTTGAGGCCGATGTGGTTTATCGTGAAACCACCCGGGTCAATATGGGTGAAAATTACAGGACATTATTAGGGCATTTTCGTCATGAAAGTGGGCATTTTTATTTTAATGTCATCCAGCATCTACATCCGGAATTACTCGATGAACTTCGCCATTATTTTGGAGATGAGCGGCAAAATTATAGTGAAGCACTAGAGAGGCACTATAATCAAGGTGCGCCTATCAACTGGCATGAAAAATATATTAGTCCCTATGCCACTGCACACCCGTGGGAAGATTGGGCTGAAACCTGGTCACATTATCTGCATATCATGGAAACACTGGAAACTGCATTTTATGCCGGTCTACGCGTGGAAGGTAATGGCCGAAATCTAGCCAGTATGGACTTTAAAGAATGCCCGATTGGTGGACAGGATTTTGAACATATCCTGGAAAACTGGGTCACCCTGACTTTTAATTTGAATGCCTTAAACCGCAGTATGGGTCTGGAAGATGCTTACCCCTTTAAGCTGACTGAAGCTGTGAAAGATAAACTGCGTTTCATTCATCGGCATATCTTGGATAAAGTCTTTAATAACCCACGTCTGATTCAGAACTAAAATATTTATCTAGTACAATAAATAAAGCCCGTGATTCACAGGCTTTATTTTGGGCTTATTTTAAGAAAGAGAACTAAGCAATTTTCATTGAACCGGTTTCTTCAAACTGGGCATGCCAGGACAAAGCTTCATTTAACAAATGCGGTGTTTGCCCACCATGCGCACAGGCGCGCTCAAAGTAATCATTCAGACTTTTACGATAATCGGGATGAGCACAAATATCGATAATCTTGCGGGCACGTTCACGTGGTGCCAATCCGCGCAGATCGGCCAAACCTTGCTCTGTTACCAGAATATCCACGTCATGGTCAGTATGATCTGTATGGCTCACCAGTGGAACCACAGACGAAATCGCACCACCTTTGGCATAGGATTTAGTCACAAAAATCGCAATATGTGCATGACGGGTAAAATCACCTGAGCCGCCAATACCATTCATCATCTTGGTGCCAGCGACATGGGTTGAATTCACATTCCCGTAAATATCAAACTCCAGTGCGGTATTGATTGCAATTATACCCAGACGGCGAATCAGCTCAGGGTTGTTGGAAAGTTCTTGCGGGCGTAAGACAATTTTATCTTTGTACTGATCAAAATTCTTCATCACCCGTGCCGCACATTCATCGCTCAGGGTCATGGAACAACCAGAAGCAAAGGTCATTTTTCCTGAATCGATAAGCTGGAAAGTACAGTCTTGCAGGACTTCAGAATACATTTCAAGATTATTGAAATTAGAATGTTCAAAACCTGCAAATACGGCATTTGCCACGGAACCTACTCCGGACTGCAGCGGCCCCAGATTTTCAGGTAATCGTCCTGCGGCGACTTCATTTTCAAAGAATTGAATTAAGTGGCTGGCAATCGCCAGTGTTTCTTCATCCGGCTCATCCATTGCGAAAGAAGTATCCGGAATCTCATTAATGACAATCGCAGCAATTTTTTCAGGTGCAACATGGATTCCGATTGTACCTATCTTGTCACTGGCTTGCGTCAAAGGAATCGGGCCACGGTTTGGACGGGTTTTAGGCAAATAAATATCATGTACGCCTTCTAGCACCGGATTAACTGTTGTATCAATTTCAACAATGACCCGATCTGCCATTTCGATGAAATTCGCCGAGTTTCCACAAGAACCTGTGGGAATAATCTGACCATCTTCAGTAATGGCAGTGGCAGCAATAATCGCGACATTAATCGCCGGCAGGTTTTTATGACGGATATTGTCTGCCAGTTCAGAAAGATGCTGATCGATATACATCACTTCACCATTATTGATGGCCTGACGTAAAGAAGGATCAGCCTGATAAGGATAACGGCGGGTTATAACGTTAGCTTCATTCAGTTTCCCATCAATCCGGTTCCCCAGACTTGCACCTGTCGCCAAGTTAATACGGATCGGATGCTGCCGGGCATATTCAGCCAATGCCAAAGGCACAGTTTTCGCTTCACCGGCGCCGCCAAAACCGCTCAAACCAATTACATCACCATCTTGAATCAATTGTAGTGCTTTTTCTACAGGAACTACTTTATCTTGTAATGCGAGCAAACGAATACGCTCTAAACCGTTCATAAAAATTCTCAAAAATTAAAAATAAAGAGACACCTGCTCCTGGCGTACCAGAAGCATTGTGGTCTAATTCAAAAAATATTTAAGTTTGCTACTTTGAGCATATGATCATGCAATTATGAAAAGACTTAAATTAGTTCTACTGCAATCGCTGTTGCTTCCCCACCGCCAATACATAGTGCTGCAATGCCTTTCTTGCCACCAGTACGCTTTAAGGCATGAATCAGGGTCACAATGATACGGGAACCTGAAGAGCCCAGTGGATGACCTAAAGCACAGGCACCACCATTAATATTCACTTTGGCAGGATCCAGTTCAAAGGCATCAATCGCAGCCATGGTTACCATCGCGAAAGCTTCATTAATTTCCCATAGATCCACATCAGCTGCATTCCAGCCAGTTTTCTTCAGTACCTTGTCAATTGCGCCCACCGGTGCAATCGTGAATTCTGATGGATGTTGTGAATGGCTGGCATAAGCCAGAATATTCGCTAGAGGTTTCAGGTTACGCTGTGCTGCAATCTCGCTCGATGTTACGACCAGTGCTGAAGCACCATCGGAAATTGAACTGGCATTTGCCGCAGTAATCGTACCGTCTTTTTTAAATGCCGGACGTAAAGATGGAATTTTGTCTGCTTTGGCATTCAGTGGCTGTTCATCCTGTTCTACCACGACATCGCCTTTACGGCTACTCACAGTGACCGGTACGATTTCATCTTTAAAGAAGCCCTGCTGAACGGCGGTCACGGCTTTATTTAAGGAACCAATTGCATAGTCATCCTGTTGTTCACGAGTATAGCCTTTCTTGTCCGCCATTTCTTGTGCCAAGATGCCCATCGACAGACCTGTTTCAGCATCTTCCAGACCTTCCTGGAACATATGATCGGTCACTTTCCCGTGGCCCATACGGAAACCGGCACGAGCTTTATCCATTAAGTACGGTGCATTCGACATGGATTCCATACCACCTGCAACCACAATCTCTGCTGAACCTGCCTTGATCGCATCTGCAGCTTGCATCACCGCTTTCATGCCTGAACCACAAATTTTATTGATCGTGGTCGCACCGGTTGAATCTGGCAGACCAGCCTGACGCATGGCCTGACGTGCCGGCCCCTGTTTTAAACCGGCTGGCAATACGCACCCCATGATCACTTCATCAATATCATTGGCTGCCAGACCTGCACGTGCCACCGCTTCCTTGATCACTACAGCACCCAAATCTGGTGCGGTACAGCTTGAAAGTGAGCCTTGAAAACCGCCCATCGCGGTACGTACAGCTTCTACAATTACAATCATTCTAATCTCATCCTTTAACATCATTGTTATCAACACTGCAAAGTGATAGCTCTACAGTGTTCGTCCTTCGCAATATTTGCGGGTTTAGGCTTGTGCAGTGAAATATTCTTCTGGCAATTGCATCACCAGCTCTGCACCTGCCTGAATGCGTTGAATTCTCGCACTTAAATCCGGAAGTACTTTAGCAATATAGTAATTAGCCAGTACCAGTTTATTCTGGAAATAGCTTTCTTCTTTGGTAGCCGCCGCTTTACTGATACGCGCATACATATAGACGAAGCTCAACAAACCTACAGCGTGCAGATAATCAACAGCAATCGAGTTGGCGAAATCAGGATTCTGCTGAGACTGCTCAACAATAAAATTGGTGATGTCTTCAAGTTGCTGGCAGGTTTCTAATGTCGCCGTTTTAATCGTCAATGAATCATCTAAACTTTGGGCAAATTCACGGATCTCTGCGATATATTCCGCGATATAAGCCCCATTACATTTGGTGGTTTTACGCCCAATCAGGTCAATCGCCTGCACGCCATTGGTGCCTTCATAAATCTGTGAAATGCGCAGGTCACGAATACACTGTTCCATGCCCCATTCACGGATATAGCCATGACCACCAAAGCACATTTGTGCTTCCAGTGCAGAATCCAAGGCCTTGTCGGTCAAATAAGCTTTGGCGATTGGCGTTAACAGCGCCACACGGTCAGTCGCTTTACGCACCGCTTCAGGATCGGTTGAGTATTTGGTGATATCCAGCTGTTGACCTACATACACCGCGAAAGCACGTGAAGCTTCATTATTGGCACGTACATTCAGCAACATACGGCGTACATCGCCATGGACCAGAATTGAATCGGCTGGTTTTTCTGGAGATTTTGCACCAGTTGATGCACGGCCCTGTAAACGGTCCGTCGCATATTGTGCGGCATTCTGATAAGCAAATTCTGCCGCGCCAATGCCTTGAATCCCCATCGACAAACGTTCGTAGTTCATCATCACGAACATGCCCGCCAGACCTTCATTTTCATTGCCCACCATATAGCCTTTAGCACCATCAAAGTTCATGACGCAGGTTGCTGAGCCTTTGATGCCCATCTTATGTTCGATCGAACCGGCAGCCACTGCATTGCGCTCACCGAGTGAACCATCGGCATTAACCAGGAATTTAGGGACAATAAACAGGGAAATACCGCGTGAACCTGCTGGCGCGTTTGGGGTTTTGGCCAGTACCAGGTGAATGATATTTTCACTCAGATCATGCTCGCCGCTGGTAATAAAAATTTTGGTGCCGGTAATATTGTATGAACCATCTTCATTCGGTTCAGCTTTAGTCTTGATAATGCCAAGATCTGTGCCGGAATGTGGTTCAGTCAGGCACATGGTGCCCGACCATTCACCCGTATAGAATTTTGGTAAATAAGTTTCTTTTTGTTCCTGTGAGGCGCGGTCATTGATGGCCATACCTGCACCCACCGTTAATAGCGGATAAAGCATAAAAGATGGATTGGTGCTCCAGATCATTTCATCCGCTAGAACCGTGAGCATCTTCGGCATGTTTTGTCCGCCCCATTCTTCAGGAGCACCCAAGCCTACCCAGCCACCTTCGGCAAACTGTCTGAACGCTTCTTTAAAACCTTTGGGTGTCGTCACCACACCATTGTTAAACTGAGCACCACCCTCTTCATCTGCAGGACGATTCAGATCAAGAATGACATTTTTTGAAAATTTTGCCATTTCTTCCAGAACCGCATTTGCAGTCGCCATATCGAGATGTGCAAGATTTTCGTTACCTTGCCAAAATTGTTCAGCATGAAATACATCATTTAAAATAAATTCCATGTCTTTCAGCGGCGCATTATAAATCGGCATTTTCAACTTCCTAAAATGGTGATACTCAATCCTGTTACTGAGTATTTTTTCATTATGGATTCGAGAAAATATTTTGAGGCTTTTTGCTCGAATCCATGCATGTCATTCAAAAATCATCATATCGAATTAATCTGGCGATGAATTCATTGACATAAATTAGCGATATAAAATTTAAAATCAAAAACTTTATACCTCTGGTATTTACTGAATCATTAAAACTTAAATCCATTGATGAATGAAAAATTTAAGCTGTTAAAATGACTCTGGCTTCACTTCGCTAAACCTTGTCTGGTCTGGGTTTAAAACGAAAATATGATTCAGCTTTATGCCCTAAAACCATAAATCAAATATATTGAAAATGGAATTTTATTTAGCAAAGTTGATCTCAAGGGTTCAATTTTCTTGACAATATTTTTAGCGCAGCTGTATATGACTTTTTTCTACAAGAAATGTTGAATAAATATACAAATTTAGATAAATATCACGACCTTAGTTTTATAGCTATACATGTGAAAATAGCATATTCTTAGTAGGTTCCTTTTCGAAAATGATGAGTCAAGAAGATGACGACTGTAAGACAGCAGAACTTCCTTCTTCGTAAAGAGAAGATCCTGAGCATGGCGGAAAGTCTACTGCTTGATAATAATCAGGACATCACCTTGAGTGAACTTGCTGAAGAACTGGACATCGCCAAAGGAACCATCTACAAGCATTTTAAAAGCAAGAACCAGTTATATTTAGAACTCATCATTCTGAATGAAAAAAGAATTCTGGCAATTTCCGATAAATATAATAACGATATTAAAAATTATGTTTCGCAATATATGCTTTATCACATGCTCAATTCAAACCGGACTATTTTGCTGCATGTTATTGAAGAGCGTTTAACCAATAATGAAAAAAACCTGAAAGAGTTATTTCAGGAACTCTACCGTATTCGTGAAGAACGGATTATCCGCATTAAAGATATGACCCATGATTATCTGGTGTCTTTAGACAGTGCCATGTCAATCCGGGATTATTTATCTTATATCTGGACAGTCACTTATGGCGCTTCATTATTATTAAATTCGACCAGTTATCAAAAAGCGATTGGTTCACGTGAACGCCTGATTAAGCTATATATTAATCAGGCATTGATGACGCCAGATAAAATATCTGCAGTTTCATAAAAAATGCCTAATCATGATTAGGCATTTTAAAATTATTTTTTAAATGGCAAATATCAAGCCATAGTTTCAGGCGGAAAGCCATCTTCAGTTAATGCCGCGATAATCTCAGATTCGCTTGCACTCGATTCAACTTCTACCATTTTGCTGACTACATCAACATTGACTTTAGCATTTTCATCCAGCTCCTGAATGGTTGCAGTCACACTACGCGCACAACCACCACAAGTCATATTTTCAATACGGAATTTCATCTTGATCTCCCTTTGATCAGTTTAAATTTGGGTTAAGCGAATTTTAATTCAAGCCTATTGATCTGCTTTGATAGCCGTATGGGCAGTTTTCCCATGTGACACACCCTGCTCAATCTGTTTCAGAATCTGACAGTCAGACTGCTCATCTCCAGCACACTGCGCAACCGATTGCTGCAAAATTTTCATCATGTTTTGCATGTCCGAAATTTTCTGTTGCAGTAACTCGATATGCTTTTGCGCCAACTGTTTGACATCACTGCTGTGTCTGGCATCGTTCTGCCACAGGCCGAGCAATTCTTTCATCTGTTCGGAAGAAAATCCTAATTCACGCGCATGCTGAATAAAACTTAAAGTCTTGATGTCATCGTCACTATAGATACGATAACCCGAATCGCTACGTTTAGGATTGGGTAATAAACCGATATCTTCATAATAACGGATCATTTTGGCCGAGATCCCGGAGCGTTTCGCGGCCTGTCCAATATTCATTACACTGCCTCCTTCAACTGGATCGGCTGATAAGTCTTTAAACGAAGCGCATTGCTGACCACAAAAACTGAGGATAATGCCATCGCGCCTGCTGCAAACATCGGTGATAACAAAATACCGAAGAATGGATACAACAGACCGGCAGCAATCGGAATCAAGGCAATATTATAGACAAAGGCCCAGAACAGGTTCTGTTTGATATTGCGCATGGTCGCCTGACTCAGGCCAATACCGGTTGCCACATGCTGTAAATTTCCAGACATCAGCACCACGTCTGCTGCTTCGATTGCGACATCCGTACCAGTTCCTATTGCCATTCCAACATCGGCCTGAGCCAAGGCAGGTGCATCATTAATCCCGTCACCGACAAAAGTTACGATGCCATGTTGCTGTTGGAGTTGGCGTACCGCATCGACTTTTTCATTAGGCAGAACTTCAGCAATGACATGATCAATCTTCAACTGTCTGGCAATGGCCTGTGCAGTATGCTGGTTATCACCGGTGATCATGGCAATCTTTAAGCCTTGATCATGTAAGGCCTGAATCGCACTATAGGTTGTGGCTTTAATCGGATCAGCCACAGCAATAATGGCAGCCAACTGCTGATCTATCGCGACATATAAAGGCGTGCGTCCCTGCTCGCCTAACTGTTGTGCTTTCTCTTTAAAAATATCGGCACTTAAGCCCAATTGCTGCATCAGGCGTTCTGCGCCAATATGAATTTGCTGACCTGAAACTTGAGCTTTCACGCCTGCACCGGTGATTGAATCAAAATCACTGACTTCAGGTAGTTGCAACTGTTGTGCTTTCGCAGCTTCCACAATCGCATGAGCAATGGGATGTTCAGATTTGGCTTCCACTGCTGCGACCATTTGCAATACTATTTGCTGCTCAAAACCAGATGTCACTGCAAAATCGGTTAGGGCTGGTTTCCCTTCAGTTAAGGTTCCGGTTTTATCCACCGCCACAACTCTGGTTTGCTGCAAGAGTTGCAATGCTTCGCCTTTACGGAACAAGACACCCAGCTCTGCTGCCCGGCCGGTGCCGACCATAATAGATGTTGGCGTAGCCAGGCCCATTGCACAAGGACAGGCAATAATCAGTACTGCAACAGCATTGACCAGTGCATAAGTCAGATTCGGTTCAGGACCCAACAGGAACCAGACAATAAAAGTCAAAGTCGCGAGCAGCATCACAGCCGGTACAAACCATAAGGTCACTTTATCGACTGCCGCCTGAATGGGAAGCTTTGCGCCTTGTGCCTGTTCCACCATATGAATAATCTGAGCTAGAACTGAATCTTGTCCGACTGCTGTCGCCTTGATCTGCAAGGTGCCATTCTGATTTACCGTTCCGCCAATCACCCGATCTCCAGCCTGTTTAGCCACCGCTAAAGGTTCACCGCTGATCATGGCTTCATCGATATAACTTTGACCAGAAACGACTTCACCATCAACTGCGACTTTCTCACCCGGACGAATCTCGATCAGCATGCCCTGCTGTACATCAGCAATTTTCAGATCAACCCAGGTTCCATTTTGCTGTACTCGAGCAGTTTTTGGCTGCAAGCCAACCAGATATTGAATCGCTTCAGAGGTTTTACCTTTGGCTCGAGCTTCCAGATAACGTCCCAGTAAGATCAAGGCAACAATCACAGCCGCCGCTTCGAAATACACATGTACAGTGCTTTGCGGCAATAATTGCGGAAAGAAAGTGGAAATACAGGAAAATCCATAAGCGGCTATTGTTCCCACGGCAACCAGAGAATTCATATCGGGTGCCAGTCGCAACAATGCCGGAATCCCATGCTGATAAAACCGCCGTCCTGGTATCAGCAAAACCAGAGTCGTCAGTACAAACTGGATATACCAGCTGTTTTGGGTACCTAGCGTATGTGCAATCCAGTGATGAAAAGCCGGAATCAGATGTGAACCCATTTCCAGAATAAACACCGGAACAGCCAGAATTAGTGCTAACCATAAGTCACGTTTTAGCTGTTCAGTTTCAGCGGTTTTCTTTTCCTGAAAAATCGTTTGAGCATCAATAGTCTGCGCATCTAATTTTTCATGGGCGTTATACCCCGCTTTTTTGACGGCAGCAATTAAAGCTGGAAGCTGACTACGCGGCGCCTTGACCCAAGCTGTTTCAGTGGCGAGATTGACTTGTGCTTCACTTACCTGATCGACTTTTAATAAGGCCTTTTCTACACGTGCCACGCAGGAGGCGCAGGTCATTCCTTCAATAGCCAGTTCAATTCGGTCGCTTTGAATATCAAAGCCCGCTTTTTGTACAGCCTTGATCAATTGAGAAACAGCGAGAGGACGAATTGCAGTGACATGAGCTTTTTCGGTTGCCAGATTAACCTGCGCATCCAGTACCTGATCGACTTTTTTCAAGGCTTTTTCAACACGAGCTACACAAGACGCACAGGTCATGCCTTCAATATTTAAATCAAACTGCTGGATCACGGCTTCAAAACCGGTTTTATTGATAGCATTAACGAGTTGCGTTGCAGGAATGGGTTGTTCACTTTTTAAAAAAGCCTGTTCAGTGGAGAGATTGACGTTCGCTTCCACCACACCTTCAATTTTCTTTAAGGCTTTTTCCATACGTGCAACACAAGAGGCACAGGTCATTCCTGAAATCTGTACCTGCTGTTCGTACAACTGTGTGGTTGCTGGTGTATTCATTCTGCGCTCTCCATTCACCCATTCACTGCCTATGCTATAGCTTAAACATTACCATAATGGGAAGGTCAAGCTTCTGGTTTAAATTCTTGATCTTTCATTATATGAAGGCATAACGCCTAATAAAAAAGCCCGAAGATGACTTCAGGCTTTTTGAGATTTAAAGAAATTGCTTGGTTAATAGTTTAGTCAGCAGAAATATCTTCAAAAAGAATTGAAGATAAATAGCGCTCACCACCATCTGGCAGAATTACTACAATATTTTTTCCTGCATTTTCAGGACGTGCAGCCAGTTGCGCAGCTGCAGCCATTGCAGCACCACTTGAAATACCCACCAAGATGCCTTCTTGAGTCGCAGTTTTACGTGCCCATTCCACTGCATCGCTACTAGTAATGGCAATCACTTCATCTACCAGATCCAGATCCAGGTTCTTTGGAATAAAGTTCGCGCCAATACCCTGAATTTTATGTGGTCCTGGAGTGAGTGTCTCACCACGTTTTGCCTGACCAATAATGGCAGATTCAGCAGGCTCTACAGCAACTGAATAAATCGGCTTGTTTTTCACTTTTTCAAAAAAGCGTGAAATACCGGTAATCGTGCCGCCTGTCCCTACACCCGCTACCAGAATATCGACATTACCTGCAGTCGCTTCCCAGATTTCAGGACCGGTCGTCTCTTCATGGATTTTTGGGTTAGCTGGATTTTCAAACTGTTGTGGCAGGTAATACAGTTCAGGATTTTCATTCACCAGACGTTGTGCTTCTTCCACCGCGCCTTTCATTCCTTTGGCTGGATCTGTCAGTACCAGATTGGCACCTAGTGCTTTCACTACTTTACGGCGTTCAATACTCATGCTTGATGGCATGGTTAAGGTAATGTCATAGCCTTTAGCCGCTGCTACAAATGCCAGCGCAATACCGGTATTACCACTGGTTGGCTCAACAATGTGCATGCCCGGCTTCAATTTACCTGACTTTTCTGCATCAGCAATCAAGGCTGCGCCAATACGGCATTTCACCGAAAATGCCGGGTTACGGCTTTCAATTTTCGCAAGTACAGTCGCTCCGCCAGAAATGGCACGATTGATACGAACCAGAGGTGTATTACCAATTGCCTCAGCATTATTGCTATAAACCGCGATACCTAAATTGGCAGGTGTTGGAAAAGCTGAATCTGTAGTCATTAGAATATCCTTGATGTTATTCGCCAAGATGTATTTACATGATACAAGCATTTTCCGGCTTTGTAGATGCCTGAAACAAGATGGGATCACGATAGCAGTTTGAAATGAAACATCTTCTTCCTAAAAAACCGGAACACGATAAAATTATCTTATATTTTAATTAGTAAATTATAACTATTCTTGATAACACAATTCATTAAAAACCATAGTAATTCACGCTTTCTATCCATCAATTCACGCTGTTCGAGTCGTATAATTCGCGGGCTGTAATTGTATAAATGGACATAGTAAATGAAAACCGATCTTGAAATTGCCGCGATGCGGGATTCAGCTCAACAGGTTGTCGGTATTTTAAAGTTAATGGCCAATACGGACCGATTGCTCATTTTATGTCATCTCTCCCAAAATGAACTGAATGTCTCTCAAATTGAAGAGATTACCGAGATCAGACAGCCAACCCTGTCTCAGCAGCTCATGATTTTGCGTAAAAGCGATGCGGTAAATACCCGTCGAGACGGTAAACAGATCTATTATTCGATCAAAGACCAGAACCTGATAGAAATGTTAAACAAGCTTTATCAAATCTACTGTGTAAATCAAGCAGTCACTTAAAGCTGCTATTTGCCTCATTCGTCCTGTTTTATTTTAAAGCGATCTGCCTGATTTAAATTTTCTCTACTGAGAGTTTTAAGTCTTTTGCCTTGATCCTTTGTCCCCTCATTCATTTTTTAAAATGTGAATGATCACCTATTTATATCCTAAGACTTCTTAGCAGAATTTGTGCATAATATATCTATATTTGTGATTTAGACCTGTATATGCCAAATTTTAAGTCTAGACTGCTCCATAGACTCCCTGCCTGGTCATGGTTAAGTCAGTACAGTCCGGTGAAATTGAAATCGGATGTACTGGCTGCTCTGATTGTCGTTGCGATGCTGGTACCCCAAGGGATGGCCTATGCCATGCTGGCAGGTTTGCCACCGATTATGGGACTCTATGCCAGTATTCTACCAATGATCATTTATGCCTTATTGGGCGGCAGTAAGACTTTATCGATTGGACCGGTAGCCATCATTTCCATGATGACCTTTGCCACACTGAATCCATTATTTGAAGTGGGTTCTCCGGTCTATATTGAAGCGGCAACTTTATTGGCATTGATGGTCGGCATTATTTCCCTGCTTTTGGGTGTGTTTCGTTTCGGCTTTTTGATTCAACTGATCAGCCATCCAGTCATTCAGAGTTTTATTATTGCTTCGGCTCTATTGATTGCTTTTGGTCAATTCAAGTTTCTGGTAGATTTGCCTTTAAAAGCCAATAATATTCCCGAGCTGGTGAAAAGCCTGATTGAATATTTACCACTTTTGCATCTCCCGAGTCTGATCTTTGGCCTGCTTTCTATCGGTTTACTGGTTTATCTGCCGAAACTATTAAAATCTCAAGCAGTACAAAGCCGGATCGGTTCGACTGATTTTCTGGTTCGAGCAGTTCCACTGATTCTGGTTTTTCTCGGTATTGCAGCCGTTCTGTTTTTAGACTTAAAAGTTCAAGGCATTAAAACGGTCGGTGAAATTCCTTCAGGCTTTCCGCCCTTGTCTTTCCCACACTGGAACTGGGAGTTGGTGATGACCTTATTACCGGGTGCCAGCATGATTGCCATGATCAGTTTTGTGGAATCTCTCTCTATTGCTCAGGCAACGGCGCTACAGCAGCGTAGCAATTTGAACAGTAATCAGGAACTGATTGCGCTCGGTGTAGCCAATATCAGTGCCGGAATCAGTTCCGCCTTTCCTGTAACCGGTAGTCTGTCACGTACTGTGGTGAATGCTGACGCTGGCGCCAAAACACCTTTGGCTGGCGTATTGTCTTCTTTATTGATTGTCGTGGTTAGTCTGTTTTTTACCAGCTTCTTTGAGGATCTGCCGCTGACCATTCTGGCTGCAACCATTATTGTGTCTATCTGGAAACTGGTCAATTTCCAGCCTTTCGTCGATGCCTGGCGTTATTCCAAAGCTGACGGCATTGCCATGTGGATTACCTTTTTTGGTGTGGTATTACTGGATATCACCACTGGCTTGATTGTCGGGATTATTTCGACCTTTATTCTTATGCTATGGCGCATCAGCCGTCCTCATATTGCAGTCGTGGGTCTGGTCGAAGGCACCCAGCATTTCCGAAATATCCAGCGTCATCAGGTGATGACCTCTGATCGGGTTTTGTCTCTGCGTATAGATGAAAACCTAAGTTTTTTAAATGCACATACCTTAAAAGGTTATCTGATTAATCAGTTAAGTTTAAATGACAAGTTAGAGCATGTGATTTTGAACTGCTCCAGTATCAGTGCGATTGACTTGAGTGCCTTGGAAACACTGGAAGAGCTCAATGCGGAATTGTCCAAACTAAATATTCGCCTGCATTTTGCAGAAGTGAAAGGCCCGGTATTTGACCGCTTGCAGGCCTCCAAACTAATGACACATTTGAGTGGCCGGATTTATCTAACCCATTTTCAGGCAATTCAGGATCTGGCACCGGAAATCTTCGAAAAGCCTCAACATTATATGATTTAAGATTTTTCAATTGCTTGCATGGTAGACATGCTGTCATGCAAGCAGATTGAACTGAAATATAACTGGAAATGATTGATTTAAATTCCATATTCATCTAAGAAATAAAGATAAAAAACCAATCAGTAAATCTGGCTATTCCTAAGAATTTTGTATGGAAATAATACGATCAAGATAAAAAACCATCTTAATTATTTATTAATTTTCAGATACTTAAATATTATCTAAAAATATATTTTAAGCGATCCTTAATTTAAGTATAAAATAACGCAAATTTTTTTCGCATTTAGCCCTCGTAATTTTCACAAGGCAACCTTATGTTTTCTGCCCTATCGCGTCTGAGTTTAGTCTCCCGAATCATCATCGCCATTATTCTAGGCGTTGGTGTGGCTCTGTTATTTCCTGAAGCTGCACCTTCCTTAAGCCTGTTGGGTGATCTGTTTATTAAGGCACTAAAATCCGTCGCGCCAGTTCTGGTTTTTATTCTGGTTCTTGCATCAATTGCAAATTTCCAGGTTGGCCAGACCAATTCAACGATAAGACCTATTATGCTGATGTATGCTGTCGGCATGTTCCTGGCAGCATTAAGCGCTGTGATCGCCAGTATTTTATTTCCAAGCACATTGTTCCTGGATATTGCAGCGCAAGGTGATTTACAGCCGCCAGGCAGCCTAGGTGAAATTCTCAAAAATCTGGTGCTGAGCTTTGTAGCGAACCCGGTGGTTGCCATTGCTGAAGCGAATTTTATTGGAATTCTGGCATGGTCAATTGCGTTAGGAATTGCCTTCCGTCATGCATCACACACAACTAAAACCTGTTTAAATGACGCTGCCAATGCAATCAATTATGTAATTCGTCTGGTGATCAGCTTTGCGCCAGTGGGTATTTTTGGTCTGGTTGCCGTGACTTTTGCTGAAGCGGGCCTAGATACCTTGACCAGCTATGCGCATTTATTAGCTGTTCTGCTGGGTACCATGGTATTTGTAGCCTTGGTGATTAACCCGTTAATGGTCGGTTTCATTACCCGTCGTAATCCGTATCCACTGGTCTTTACCTGCTTACGTGAAAGTGGCATTACCGCGTTCTTTACCCGCAGTTCTGCTGCCAATATTCCGGTAAACCTGGACTTGGCAAAACGCTTAGGTGTGAAAGAGACTACTTCAAGCGTAGCGATTCCTTTAGGTGCAGCAATTAACATGGCTGGTGCATCAGTGACGATTACCGTGTTGTCTTTAGCTGCAGTAAATACTTTAGGTGTTAATGTTGACTTCACCACTATGCTAATTCTTTCTATCGTAGCAACTGTGTCTGCGTGTGGTGCTTCAGGCGTGGCTGGTGGTTCACTATTGCTGATTCCCGTGGCTTGTGGCCTGTTCGGGATTTCTTCAGATATCGCAATGCAAGTGGTGGCGATTGGTATGGTGATCAGTGTGTTGCAGGACTCTACCGAGACTGCACTCAACTCATCTACCGATGTTTTATTTACTACAGCAGTAGACCGCGCTACAGATTGATTTTATATTGAAGAATCAAGATGTTTTGCTAATGATATTGCCATGCCATTACAGCGTTTACCATCGTGGGTTCAATTGGGTGCATTCTTCCTTGCGGTAAATGCCGGAATGATTAATGTATTAGGACTGGTGACCGTGTTGCATCAGTCCGTTTCACATATGACCGGTAACGTCAGTATGCTGGCGATGGCGCTGCTGGACTGGCAACCACGCCAGATTTTGTATCTGATTCTGGTTACGCTCTGTTATGTGATTGGCTCGATGTATAGCGGGCTGATTTTAGGAAATAGTCACTTTCGCTTGGGACGCCTGTATGGTTATCCTTTAAGCCTAGTGGCTTTTTTTATATTCATTTGCTGGCTATTATTGCCCTATTTCCCGCGTTATGCCTTGTTATGGGCCTGTGTCGCGATGGGTGTACAAAATGCCATGGTCAGCCACTATAAAGGTGCGATTATCCGGACCACGCATCTGTCAGGTGTACTGACCGATTTAGGTCTGGCTATGGGCTATCGTCTGCGTGGTCTGGTCGTAGAATCCCGTAAAGTGATCCTGCATATGCTGATCCTGGTCGGCTTTTTGGTGGGTGGCATACTTGCCAGCTGGATTTATCCTTATTTAAAATTAAATGCATTCCTGGTCCCTACAGTGTTAAGCCTGCTGCTTAGCCTGATCTATTGGGTGATCTATTTACGTTATCGACATCAACACGACTAATTTCTGGAAACTCTCATGGTTAAAAATGCATTACAGGCACAATTGTTAAAGGCAGGCCTGGTCGATAATAAAAAAGCCAAAAAACTGTCTAAACAGGCTGTACATGAAAAGCGCACAGGCGACAGTAAAGAAGCCGAAATCAAGGCCAAGATTGAACAGGACAAACAGGAAAAGCTGGCTAAAGACCAAGCCATTGAACAGGCGAAAAAAGCCCAGTTGCAGGAAAAAGAACTCAAAGCTGCCATCATGCAGATGATTAATCAGCATAAAATCCGCGATACGGATGGCGAGATCAGTTATCAGTTTATTGATGACAGCAAGATCAAGAAAGTTTATATCAACCAGCAGATTTATAATGCACTGGTCGCTGGCAGTCTGGTGATTGCGCGTGAAAATGAGAGTTACGCTTTCCTGCCTAAAGCTCTGGCGGATCGCATCAACTCAAAAATGGAAGGCTTTATCATCGTGAATAATTCAGAGAAAAATGAAGAAACCACTGATGAAGAAGACCCATATGCAGCTTATGTGATTCCTGATGATTTAATGTGGTAAGCACATTTTCCTTAAAAGGAAAGCATAAATAAAAAACCGGCATATTTGCCGGTTTTTTTAATCTGTTTCATTAAGTCTATGTCAGCTTGTCTTTTGCATATTCTTGTTTTAATAGATAGCAAATTTCACTCAATTCAAATCCTATTTGGAAACTTAAGATTTCATATAACAGGCTTTAAATGAAAGCGCTAATAACTAAAATTTAGTCTGTAAATATTCAATAAATCCCTCAATTTTCTTAATCACGTATAAGCAGATATGCAAAGGACTCACGTTATTTTGCTGAGCTTTTTCTAACCTATACTTTGCTCTTTCTAAGAGTGCTATTACATAATGTATAGAGCTTTTAAGAATTTTTTTCGTATCTTTTTTTTGAATACAAGTAACAATCAATTTTTTCAAAAGATTCATCATTAACCACTATCTCTAATATAGTAGATCTCTTTCATAAATCAAAAAACGATCTTCTTTTTGGTTAATATTTGCACTCCAGATTTCTTGGCATTCATGCATAATCTGCGGATGAAATACATCGATTCAAACAAGCTTTCTGATCCTCAGTTCAAGCGATACACGGGCATCTCATGGTCAACCTTTGATTTAATGGTTGAGCAATTGAAGAAACATGTCCCTGCCAAAGGCAGACCGCCCAAGTTAAGCCTGGAAGACCAGATTCTGCTCTGTCTGAGCTATTGGCGGGAATACCGAACCTTATTTCACGTTGCGACGAGTTACGGGGTTTCAGAGCCCACAGGCTCAAGAATTGTCCGTCATGTTGAAGACTGCCTGATTCGGTCCAATCTGTTTAATTTACCCAAAGATTTACCCGAGGGCGGAGGCATCGACTGGAATGTTGTGATCGTAGATGCCACGGAAATTCCAATCCAAAGGCCTAAAAAAACAGAAGAAAAGCTATAGCGGCAAGAAAAAGACCCATACCTTTAAAGTACAGTCCATGATTCACTACAAAACTCAGCAAATTCTGAGTTTATGTACGAGTCGTGGTGCCGTACATGATTTCGAACTCTTCAAACGTAACTTGAATCAGATTCCTGCAGGTGCATTTATCCTTGCGGATAAGGGTTATCAGGGAATTTATACAGTGTATCCAAATAGCTTGTTGCCATTAAAAGCAAAGAAGCGCTGTAAACTGGATTCCGAACTAAAAATCTATAATCAGGAAATCAATAAAAGAAGAATTGGAATTGAGCATGTATTTGGCAGTTTGAAAACCTTCAAAATTCTTGCTGAGCGATATCGCAATCGAGGCAAAAGACTAGCATTAAGATTCAATCTAATTGCTGGAATTTATAACTTGGAGCTGAGTGAAAAATGACTTATGAAAGAAATCTAGTGTTATTAATTTCATGGCTTATTGATTGCTCAATATGTTCCAGTTCATAGGAATGTAGAGCTGGTGCTATAACTATTTGAAGATTTTTCATTTTTAATGATTAAGATTATATGATTTTAATCCTAGCACTATCGTAAGTATATAAAATGTAAAATAAACATTAAGTTATGTTGAACTAACATAATAAACGCTATACCAAATTCTTTAATTCACTCTGACCTTTTTTAATTTTTTAAAGTTTAAAAAGAAGCATAGGAATACCAAGTTAGGCTGTTCTATCGATTTTTCACATTTCCTAGCCATTAACCAATCAATTTTCATTGATCTATTTAATCTGAATTAACCTGAAGGAAAAAATAAATGCCTGAATAGTGATTAAGTTCGCCTCCTCTAAGAAAGATATGTTTTAAAAGGTTATCCAAGATTAAAAAATTGCGTTTAAACCTATAAACTCTAACAAATTTTTTGAGTTAAAGAGAAAGATCAGTTGGAACAGTTTAATTTTATTCAGAATATTCGAGATTGGGCCGATCAGTACCCATGGCTGGAAATGTTATCTTCACTGAGTATTGTGATTTTACTGGCCATCCTTGCCAATGTGTTTGCCAAACAGATTGTCGTACGCGGTATTCGTCAACTGATTTCCAAAATGCCCTTTGCCAATAATCAGATTTTTGCTGAACATAGTGTGATTCGCCGGATTTCCAATATTGTTCCGGCAATCGTGATCATGAACGGGATTACCACTGTCCCGCATTTATCCGATAAGGTGCAAACCTTTGTGCAAATGGGTGCTCAGGCGTTTATTTTCCTGACCATTGCTCTGGCACTCGGTGAGTTACTGAATATCTTTAACCTGATTTATCAGCGTAATCCCAAGTCACGCAACAAGCCGATTAAAGGTTATTTACAGCTGGTCAAGCTGATCATCTTCATTGTTTGTGGCTTGATGATTTTAGGCACTTTCTTGAAAAAAGATGTATTCACCTTGCTCGCTGGCTTTGGTGCGATGGCCGCTGTCCTGATGCTGGTCTTTCAAAATACGATTCTGTCACTGGTCGCTTCGGTTCAGATTTCATCTTATGACATGGTACGTATTGGTGACTGGATTGAAATGCCGACCCTAAATGCCGATGGTGATGTCATTGATATGTCATTACATACAGTGACTGTGCAGAACTTTGACAAGACTGTGACCACGATTCCGACCAATAAACTGGTGACTGATACCTTTAAAAACTGGCGCGGCATGCAGGAAGCGGGTGCCCGCCGGATCAAACGTTCAATTCATATTGATCAAACCAGCGTACATTTCATGACGGCTGAAGAACAGAACAAGCTGAAAAATTTTATCCTGCTGGATCAATATCTGAATACCAAATCAGAAGAACTAGAGAAGTTTAACCAGCAGCTCCAGCATCATTCACAATACAACCAGCGCCGTCTGACCAATTTAGGCACGTTCCGCGCTTATCTGGAATTTTATCTACAACAGCATCCCGGTATTGCCAAAAATTTCTCGTTAATGGTGCGTCAGTTACAACCGACCAGCGAAGGCTTACCACTGGAAATTTATGCTTTCACCAATACGACGGTTTGGGCAGAGTATGAAAATATCCAGTCAGATATCATGGACCATATTCTGGCGATTATTCCGGAATTTGGCTTGAAGGTGTATCAGGCGCCTTCTGGAAGTGATTTTAAGGAATCTTTTAACGCGAGTTCTTCATCTCCGATTATCACTTAAACTAACCTCTCAACTTAAGCCCGAAATAATCTCTTATTTCGGGCTTTTTATTCAGTATTTAAAATGAATTCAATCTCTTATTTTTGGTCTTCATATTATTTGGCATAAATCTGGCATGAGTTTTTGCTCTGCAACCTAAAGTTTGATTTAGTTAAACATTTGTGGCAATTTCACTCAAATTCAGACTTCAAAAAGCAGAATCCTTTATAATCCTCGCAAAGAAAATACATGATAAGAGTACGTTAATGTTTCGATGGCTTGAACGGCTGGTAGACCCCTATCCCACCAAAAACCTGAATCAACCTTTACCCACCAGGTTTTTCCCCTTTGTCTGGCAAGCAGCTTATGGGGTACGCCGTTATTTGCTGATTCTAGTATTGTGTACCGCAGGTGCAGCCAGTTTTGAGGCCTTACTGTATTCAAAAATTGGTGATCTGGTGAACTGGTTGAGTCAAAGTCAGCCAGAGACTTTTTTAGATCAACATGCCAGCAACCTGACCTTATTGAGTATTATCTTGCTGGCCAATATCCTGTTTGCCAGTGCCCAGTCCCTGATCAAGCATCAGATTTTATACAGTAATTTCCCGATGCGTCTGCGTTGGCGCTTCCATAATTTATTGCTCAAACAGAGTTTGGACTTCTTCCATAATGATTTTGCCGGACGTTTATCGGCCAAAGTCATGCAAACGGCGCTGGCGATCCGGGAATTCTGGGTCATTTTGGGCGATATGTTGGCTTATGTGCTGATTTATTTCGTCACAATTAATATTGTTTTGGGTGCCATTTCACCCTTACTTATCTTGCCGCTTATGGTCTGGCTATTCTTGTTTATTTGTGCCGCCTGCTATTTCATTCCAAGATTAAGCAAGATTTCATCCTTACAAGCGGATGCGCGTGCAGTCATGACCGGACGTGTGACTGATGCCTATACCAATATTCAGACCGTAAAATTGTTTGCGCATGCGGGTCGTGAAAGCCAGTATGCCAAATCCTCTATGCAGGAATTTATGGTTACGGTGTATAAGCAAATGCGTCTGGGCGCTCAATACGAAATCAGCATTCTGATGCTGAGTGTTGTGCTATATGCAGGTGTGCTGGGTACTGCAATCTGGCTCTGGATGCAAGGTCAAGCGCAGCTCGGGATTATTGCAGCCACTACAGCGATGGTATTAAAGCTGAATAGTATTGCTGAGTTTATGATGTGGCAGACCTCTGCCCTGTTTGAAAATGTCGGTACCATTCAGGACGGGATGAAAACTCTAGGTCGTCGGATCAATATTCAAGACAAAGAAGATGCGAAAGAACTGGAGCTAAAACACGGTGAGATTAAATTCGATAATGTCACTTTTGCCTATAATGAAAAACCGGTCATTGACCAGTTTAATCTGACCATTCGCCCAGGTGAAAAAATCGGGATCGTGGGGCGTTCTGGAGCTGGTAAATCGACCCTGATTCAATTGCTATTGCATTTCTATCATCTGAATCAGGGCCGTATTCTGATTGATGATCAGGATATTGCCGATGTCACTCAGGACAGTTTGCGTAAAAATATTGCGCTGGTCACTCAGGATACGTCTTTGCTGCATCGTACCGTAGCTGAAAATATCAAATACGGTCGTCCGGATGCAACTGATGAAGAGATGTTTGAAGCTGTACGCAAGGCCAAAGCAGAAGAATTTATTCCGAATCTGACTGATTTGCGTGGCCGTAGAGGCTATGACGCCTATGTAGGTGAACGTGGCGTGAAGCTTTCTGGTGGACAGCGCCAACGTATTGCCATTTCCCGGGTATTCTTGAAAGATGCGCCGATTCTGATTCTGGATGAAGCCACCAGTGCTCTGGATTCTGAGGTTGAAGCGGCTATTCAGAATAGTCTGGATGATTTGATGCAAGGTAAAACGGTTATTGCCATTGCGCATCGTCTTTCTACCATTGCGCAGATGGATCGTCTGATTGTGATGGATCAAGGTAAAATTGCCGAGCAAGGTACGCATGATGAACTGGTGGCCTTAAACGGAATCTATGCGCAGCTATGGCAGCGTCAAACCGGCGGGTTCTTGGTACAGCAACATACCAAAACTGATAACTTACACGAAGCATAATCGCTCTATTCAGTAGTAGCTAAGCTCTACAACAGAAACCGAAGCATTCTATTTGAGTCACTTGAATAGCCATGCTTCGGTTTGCTTTTATGGGAATATCAACTATTCCACAAGCATTTTTAAATTCCAGATTATTCAAAAAACAGCCCTATTCTGAATTAATAGAAATCTGTAGGCTTAAAATTAAATCCCTAAAATATCTCTGGTTTACATTGATTTCCAACTTTAAGTTGAGCTACTCTGCTTTAAGTTGATTAAAATCTTATTGTGGAAATTGCCACAGCTTTGTCCAACAATTTTTATCAAGAAAATGGCTTTTTCATGCCAATATGAAGTGAAAATAAAAAAATTTGAATGAGTGCAACGGATCGCGCATGAAAACAATAGCTCCACGCCAAGACCAAGGTATTCCAGGTGTATACGGTCTCTTGCTTCTCGATGTCATTTCCCGCTGGGGGTATAATAATGAGTCGCTTTTTAAGCCTTTTGGCCTGACCAGTGAACAGTTGGCAGATCCTGATTACCGTATTCCGACCCCTGTGGCCAATGAACTGGTCAAGCATGCCCTGAAGCTCACTGGTGAACCGACACTGGGTTATCACTTAGGTACCCAGATGCGGATTTCGATTCATGGCTTTATCGGTTATGCCATCATGACGGCGAATAATATTACCGAAGCCCTGGTGCTGGCGAACCGATTCATTCAGTTACGTTTACCCTTCTTGCAGTTATTTTTCTCGACCTTTGGCGCTAAGGCAACCGTACAGCTGCAAACTGATATCCAGCTTGAACCGCTTCGTACCGAAATTTCGATTGCCCTGATGATTGGCCTGATCAGTATGGCAAAAGCCATTACCGGGGTTAACGATGCAACCGGTGAAATCGACTTCGATTTCAAAAAGCCGGAAGGTTTTGAACGCTTCATGGCGAAATTTCCTACGCATCAATTCCGTTTTGAACAGCCGCATTTAATTTTAAGTTTTGATAAAAGCTACCTGATGAACAAGTTGGTACATGCTGATCCAATTGCCAGCCAGATTGCGATTAACCAGTGTGAAGCCGAATTATCTGCTTTAGGTGAACGGCACCGGATTGCCATGCGGGTACGGGATATCCTGACTCATTCCGAACAGCATTATCTGAGTATTGAAAGCGTAGCTGAACGCCTGCATATGTCAGATCGAACCTTAAAGCGTCAGTTGGCCGCTGAAGGTACTTCTTTCTCTACGCTGGTGGATGAAGTGCGCTACCGGCATGCTACTTCCTTATTATCCCGTACAGACTTTACTCTGGAGCAGATCGCTGATGAACTTGGCTATAGTGATGTGGCGAATTTTAGTCGGGCGTTTAAGCGCTGGAGTGGTCGTAGCCCGAGCAACTGGCGTAAAGATCCTTATTTATAAGCACGGATAAACCTTTTGTTTTGACCAAAAAGAATGTATAAAACATATCAAAAATGATCTTAAGATTTTTAGGGAGTTATCAATGAATCATCCTTCAGAACTAAAGTACGCAAGTACACATGAATGGGTACGCATTGAGGGTGATCTTGTTGTGACCGGTATTTCCGACCATGCACAGGATGCATTAGGTGATCTGGTTTATGTAGAAGCACCAGATCTTGACTCACATATTACTGCTGGCGAACAGGCTGGCGTGGTTGAATCAGTGAAAACCGCTTCTGATATTCATGCACCTGTCTCTGGTACAGTCGTTGAAATCAATGCTGCGCTTGAAGATGATCCCGACTTCATTAATGATGACCCGTATGTCAAAGGCTGGATCTATAAAATCAAACCGGACAATATGGCAGATGTAGAAAAGCTATTGTCTAATACAGAATATGAAGCTGGCCTATAAGCTACTTTGATTTAGTATGGAAAAATAAGAATCAGCCTGCGGGCTGATTTTTTTACGCATTGAAAACTTCATATTTAAAGCTCACCATCAAATACAATGTATTTATATCGGAATTTTATTGTATTTTTCACACATTTTTCTTAAAGTCTTTGCTGTACCTGCTATCACTCGCATCAGATAGCTCAGGCTGCTTTATAAAAATAATATTCATGCTCATCGCAGCATTTCCCTATAGATCAATTTAGGAAAATTATGAAATCCAATCTATTGCCTTTATGGACCAAGCCTTTTGTGCTGTGTCTGGCCAATAACCTGTTTTTATTTATTTTCTATTTTGCACAAACCACGATTTTACCGATTTATATCCTGAAAGAATTAGGTGGAAACTTAGCCCAAGCTGGTCTGGCCATGACCTTGTTCATGATTTCAGCGATTGCTGTACGACCATTTAGCGGCCTGATTATTGAGAAATTGGGTATCCGTAAAACCCTGATTGTTTCTGGAATCTTTTTCAGTCTATTTTCCCTAGCCTACCTGCTTGCCGATCAGTTGACGACCTTATTTATCATCCGTTTTTTGCATGGGATCTGGTTTAGTATTTTGACTACAGTCTGTGTCCCTGTAGTAAATCAGTTTATTCCAGAACAGCGTAAAGGCGAAGGCATGGGCTATTACGTCATGTCAGTCAATCTGGGTATTGTTCTAGGACCATTGATTGGCTTAAGTCTGATTGAATACTGGTCTTATTTTCAGATCACAACGCTGCTTATTGCATTAGTTTTTATCGGATTTGCTTTCTGCTTAATGATTCCGGTCAAAGAGCCTGAGCACATCATTCAAACTATTCCTGAGAAAAAAGGACTGGTGTTGTCTGATGTTGTAGAAAAGAAAGCATTGCCTGTTGCTGTTCTGGCAGCTCTGATTTCTTTCTCTTATGCCAGCATCATGTCTTTTATTGCACCTTTTGCTGCCAGTAAAAACCTGATGGCTTATGCCAGTTTATTCTTTGTCGTATTCGCCATTTCCATGATGAGTTTACGTCCGATTACCGGAAAAATTTACGATCGCAAAGGTCCACAATATGTGATTTATCCTGCGCTACTCATCTTTAGCTTAGGACTCTTTTTACTCAGTCAGATTCAGACGTTGGGGGGATTCCTGCTGGCTGCGGTATTGATTGGTATCGGTTTTGGCAGCGCACAACCTTGCATTCAAACACTGGCCATTCAACGTGCACCGAAACACCGGATTGGTTATGCTACTTCGACCTTTTATACCTTCTATGATGTAGGAATTGCGGTCGGTTCGCTACTGATTGGGGCGCTTATTGCGACTTATAGTTATCAGTTCGCCTTTATTCTCTGTAGTTTACTCACCTTATGCAGTATTGTTTACTTTAAACTGGTCGTTCAAGTTAAGACTGCCTAATACAAGTTAATATCTAAATATAATAAAAAAACAGGCAGATGAACTGCCTGTTTTAATTCTGACACGAAGATGTATTTATTCAGATGCTGAAGTATTTTCCTGTTCTTTTTCTTCAGCTTTCGGTTCTTGCATCATCGTGAATTGTGTTGCTTCTCCAGCAGCAGGATTATCCTGGCGGTTGCTTTTCAGCTTGATCTGTAAACGTAATTCATTAGTCGAATCAGCATTACGCAATGCTTCCTCATAAGAAATCGCACCCTCGTTATACAGGTCAAATAAGGCCTGATCGAAAGTCTGCATGCCCAGTTCACGAGATTTGCCCATAATGGCTTTCAGCTCATGAAACTCACCTTTTAGAATCAGATCAGAAATCAAAGGTGTATTTAACATGATTTCAATTGCAGCCCGACGCCCTTTTCCATCCTGAGTACGAATCAAACGCTGGGAAATAATCGCCTTCATATTCGAAGATAAATCCATTAATAACTGATTACGGCGTTCTTCCGGGAAGAAGTTAATAATCCGGTCCAAAGTCTGGTTAGCATTATTGGAATGCAGTGTACCCAGACATAAATGTCCGGTTTCAGCAAAGGCAATTGCGTGTTCCATGGTTTCGGTATCCCGAATCTCACCGATCAGAATTACATCGGGGGCCTGACGCAAGGTATTTTTCAGCGCATTGTGCCAGGAATGGCAATCGACTCCAACTTCACGGTGAGTAATCATGGATTTCTTGTGTTTATGTACATATTCCACCGGATCTTCCACGGTAATGATATGCCCCGCCGAATTTTCATTGCGGTAGTCAATCATCGCTGCCAGAGAGGTCGATTTACCTGAACCCGTTCCTCCTACAACCAGTACCAGACCGCGTTTTTCCATAATCACGTGTTTCAATGATTCTGGTAATTTCAGTTTCTGGAAATTTGGAATTTCTGCCGTAATGGTCCGGATTACCATCCCGACCTGAAGCTGTTGTACAAAAACATTTACCCGGAAGCGCGATACACCCGGTACAGTAATCGCGAAGTTACATTCTAGTTCAGCTTCAAACTCTTGACGCTGTTTATCATTCATCAAGCTATAAGCAAACAGTTTGGTTTTTTCAGCAGTAAGAATTTGTTGTCCAAAGGGCTTCATTAAGCCCTGATGTTTAATACTCGGTGGAAAATCTGCGGTAATAAATAAGTCTGAGCCCCCATATTCCACTACTTTGGTCAGCATGTGATGCATGAATTTTTTTGCTTCGTTCAACAGTTCTGCCGTGAACATTCTCTTCCCCTGGAAATACACAATTACATGAATTTAAATGCTTGATTCATGCCAATATCATTTGATTTTTATTGTGCAGCGTTTTTTTTAAAGCCTCAAATAGATTTAATTTATAAAGAAAATATTTTTTAAAATTTATGTGATGTAGTTCAATTAAATATCAATTAAGTAGACATATATTACCTTTTAAAACCTATTTCATTTTAAAAGAATATTACAATGAAAAAGATCATATTCAGGATAAATGCAAGACGGTGAAACTGAATTCACCAGGCAAGTAAGGATAAAATTAAAAAATTAGATAGGTGGCCTAAAACTGCCTTGCTTAAAAGCCACCATTAAAGAAGATTTATGACTCAGTTCTATTGAACTGAATAGTAGTCTGTTTATTAAAAAGCCAAGATTAATCAGGAGAAAGTGCACGCGATCTGGACTGTTCCAGAAGTGAAATCTGTGCATTTTCTGCCTGTAAAACAGGATTAATACGACTGCTCTTCAGCTTGATTTGCAAACGTAATTCATTGCTGGAGTCTGCATTACGCAAGGCTTCTTCATAAGAAATAATGCCTTGGTTATATAAATCAAATAATGCCTGATCAAAGGTTTGCATGCCCAGTTCCCGCGAACGAGCCATAATCGTTTTAAGTTCATGGAATTCACCTTTACGAATCAGGTCAGAAACTAAAGGAGTATTTTGCAGAATTTCTACCGCAGCCCGACGACCTTTACCATCTTCAGTGCGAATTAGCCGCTGAGAAATCACGGCTTTGATATTAGCTGATAAATCTAGCAGTAACTGATTACGGCGTTCTTCTGGAAAGAAGTTAATAATCCGGTCCAGTGCCTGATAGGCATTATTAGAATGGAGTGTTGCAAGACATAAATGGCCAGATTCAGCAAAGGCAATTGCATGCTCCATACTGTCTGTATCCCTGATTTCGCCAATCACGATAACGTCAGGTGCCTGCCGCATGGTATTAATCAGTGCATTGTGCCAGGAAACGCAATCTACACCAATTTCACGTTGGGTGATCATCGAGTTTTTATGCTGATAGACATATTCCACCGGGTCTTCGATCGTAATAATATGCCCTTCAGTATGCGTATTACGATAATCAATCATGGCTGCCAATGTAGTCGATTTCCCGACACCCGTTGCACCAACTACCAGCACCAAACCACGTTTCTGCATGATGACCTGTTGCAATGAAGCTGGTAAGCCTAACTGCTCAAAGCTTGGAATATCTGTCGTAATGATTCGAATCACCATGCCTACATTGTGCTGTTGCTGAAAGACATTAACCCGGAAGCGCGACACGCCCGGGATGCTAATACTAAAATTGCATTCCATCACCGATTCAAATTCCTGAATCTGTCGCTCATTCATCAAGGCATAAGCAAACAAACGGGTCTTATCGGCTGTGAGTTTCTGCTGACCAAATGGTTTCATCAACCCCTGCTGTTTGATACTGGGCGGGAAATCAGCTGTAATAAAAAGGTCGGAACTATCATATTCCACGACTTTGGTCAGCATATGGTGCATAAATTTACGTGCTTCATCGAGTAATTCAGTTGTATACATAGCAAGCTTCCCGGGATCATTACTCATCCGCTGTTTAAAAACAGTATCAGGCTGACCTATAATAAATTATTGTTATTGTTTATTTTTTTAAATTAATTATTTTTTATGAATTTTTTAAAATCGTTTTAATACTCATTGTTTTAATTTTCAAAATATCGAATTGTTGCTTTCAGCATTTAGAAAAATACTTCTGAACAACCATATCCGATCATAATATCTTTCCTCAACGAATTGAGGAAAGATAAGATCGTGAGTTTAAGCGCTACGCTTTAAACTTTCGCATCGCAGTGAATCAGCCATATTTAACAATAATTGCTCGGTTTTTGTCCAGCCCAGACATCCATCAGTCACTGACTGGCCGTAAACCATATCTTCAGAGATTTTCTGATTGCCATCGACCAGATGACTTTCGAGCATTACACCCCGCACATTGCTGTGCAAACGTTCAGCGACGATCTGCTCCAGCACTTCAGGTTGTAGCATTGGGTTTTTTGAACTATTGCCATGACTGCAATCAATAACCAGGGCCGGCAAATCGGTTGAGTGTTTCGCTTTAATTTTTTCAATTTCAGACAACTGGTAGTTCGGACCACTATTTGAACCACGCAGGATCAAATGTGCTTTTGGATTCCCTTTTGAGCTCAGGATACACGGCAGACCCGATTGGCTCATGCCCATGAACTGATGTGGATTGGAAGCTGACTGAATAGCATCAAGAGCAATTTGAATCGAACCATCTGTCCCATTTTTGAAACCGATGCTGTACGGCATATGGCTGGAAATTTCACGGTGAATTTGTGATTCACTGGTACGCGCGCCAATCGCACCCCATGCCAATAGATCATCGAAATACGCCGTTGCCATTGGACTTAAGATCTCTGAGGCAATCGGCAGGCCCATGCCAATCAGTTTTAGGTACAGTGCACGAGATTTTTCCAGACCCAATTGAATATTGGATGAGCCATCGAGTTCTGGGTCATACAGGAAGCCTTTCCAGCCTACAGTAGTACGTGGTTTTTCAATATAGGCCCGCATAACCAGGAAAATTTGATCAGAAACCTGTTCCTGAAGCTGTTTTAATTTTTCTGCATATTCCAGTGCGGAAGCTTCATCATGAATGGAACATGGTCCGGTAATCACCATTAAACGGTGATCTTTACCCTCTAAAATATTTTGAATAATTTGACGCTGTTCAGCGACTTGTACAGCCAATTGCGGAGACAGTGGCAATTGCTGCTTAAGTTGCTGTGGCAAAGCTAAAATGGTTTCTGTTTGATGTTGTTGTGATGTATTTGCAATATTCATGACTTTAAATCCTGGGACTGGCAATCAGTCCAAACTTTTATTTGAGCGTTATGGGTCTAATCGAAGATGTCGAAAGCGTCATTAGCTGGCTAAAGTAAGACCAATAAAAGTTGCTAAAGTATGAATAGTTAAAGTTTGTCATGGCTGTCTCCAAAAAATTGTTAAATCACATGCATAAAAAAACCTGATCAGGGTTGCCGATCAGGTATTAACTGGTGGGCAACCTTTTCATTGCCCAAACGCATTCAGGCAATTATCTAAACTGCCAGAAATAAAAATAAGCGTTTGAAATGATAGGTTGCTTTAACATGTTTATGTCTTTCATAAAAATGTGAATCTGAAATTAAAATACGCGCTCTATCCAGTTTTGACAAGTAGTAAATATAAAAAAATATTTATCAGTATTTATACTTTTACTTATCGCCCTAGAATTCTAACCTTTCAGATATTAATAATGGACAAAGTCGTGACGGTCAGCAGACTTTGCCCATTTCCTTAAAACCAAGAGCATATTAGATCTTGGTTTTGGCATTTGCAATTAACGGGTTACGCGATTCCATGCATCACGTACTGCAAATTTTGCCTGTTCCCAGTTCAGACGTGACTGGCCTTTTGCCTGTTCCCATTTTACTTTCAGATCGCTTTCTACATCTTCAAAACGGGTATTGGCATCATATGCTCCACGGTTTTCATAACCGACACGATAGGCCGCATCATAGTCACGATCGTAATCTAAATCGCTATACGTGGTACGGGCATCTGAATAATAAGGGGTTTCAACGGCATTATCTCGCCAGAATGCTGCTTCTTCAGTCGGGTTCACAGCTTCGCCTACGCCTTTACCTGCGAGACCACCGACCACTGCCCCCACAACACCGCCTACTGCTGCACCAACAGGACCGCCTGCTGCACCGACCGCTGCACCTGCAGCTGCGCCACCGGCAGCACCTACGCCTGTGCCAATAGGATGTGCACCTGGCTCGCCGCTAATTGGATCGGCATTTAAATCATCACGGACATCTTTAGGAGAATTTTTAATACGATCAAATCTATCATTCGACATAGAGCTTATCCTTATTCTTTAAAATGATTCTTAAACATGGTTTTAATCGCGTCTCTCAATACGCTTCTATTCACTATAAGCATCTGGCATGTAATGACCTTAGAAGCCTTGTGTTTTTTAGGTAAAGCTCTGTGGTGCTTTGATAGGCAAATGTATCTGATATATTTTAATTATTAAAATAAAAGGCCGGTGTTTACCGGCCTTTATGAAGTTTAAATCGCTAAATCATTTTAATCAAAATGAATCACGCTACGGATCGATTTGCCTTCATGCATCAGATCAAAGGCTTCATTGATCTGTTCTAATGGCATCTTATGTGTCACAAATGGTTCTAACTGAATTTCACCTTTCATGGCCTGTTCAACCATGCCCGGTAATTGAGAACGACCTTTAACACCACCAAATGCCGTACCCATCCATTTACGGCCTGTGACTAGCTGGAATGGACGAGTTGAGATTTCTTTACCTGCACCTGCTACGCCAATAATCACAGACTGACCCCAGCCACGGTGTGCACATTCTAGTGCTGAACGCATTACGTCGACATTACCAATACATTCAAAAGAGTGGTCTACGCCCCAACCGGTCATTTCCACAATCACTTGCTGAATTGGCTTGTCATAGTCTTTTGGATTCACAAAATCAGTAGCGCCAAACTGTTTAGCCAGTTCGAATTTATCTGGATTGGTATCCACGGCAATAATACGGCCGGCTTTGGCCTGGCGAGCACCTTGTACAACTGCAAGACCGATACCGCCTAAGCCAAATACAGCGACGCTATCGCCTTCCTGTACTTTAGCAGTGTTATGTACTGCACCAATACCTGTAGTCACGCCACAGCCTAATAAACACACTTGCTCATGGTTAGCTTCAGGGTTAATTTTCGCCAGAGAAACTTCTGCAACGACTGTATATTCAGAGAACGTTGAACAGCCCATATAATGATAAATCGGCAGGCCATTATAAGAAAAACGGGTAGTTCCATCTGGCATTACACCTTTACCCTGAGTTGCACGAACCGCTACACACAGGTTAGTTTTACCTGATTTACAGAACAAACATTCACCACATTCTGCTGTGTAAAGTGGAATCACATGATCACCCGGTTTCAGACTCGTCACGCCTTCACCAACCTCAACGACCACACCCGCACCTTCATGGCCTAAAATGGCTGGAAATACGCCTTCCGGATCATCACCAGACAAGGTAAATGCATCGGTATGACATACGCCAGTATGGCTAATTTTTACCAGTACCTCACCTGCTTTTGGTGGAGCAACATCTACTTCCACAATTTCTAATGGCTGACCTGGGCCAAATGCAACCGCTGCACGTGATTTCATGTAAAACGATCCTTTTATTACTGATTTACAGATGGTTAACAGTAACCTCTTTCTATTCGGAGATTCAACCATTAACATCACTAGTTGAGGAATAAAACCCCTATAACTAATGGAACATCAATGACTAAGCCCTCGTCAATTATATGTTTAAGTATTTTTGTTTTTAGCCTGACTATTTCTGGCTGTGAATTAGCTCCCAATACAGCAAAAGAAGAAGCTATTACTCCAGTACAATCGACCCACTGGATCAGAGAGGAACAACTGCCACAGATTCAGGAAGGGAAAACGGCTTATCTGCCTTTATATGACGGTTTTATGAGTATGGCGGCAAGGTTATATCTGATTAATCAAGCCAAATACCATCTCGACCTGCAATATTACATCTGGAAAGATGACTATATTGGCAACATGATCCTCTCCCAATTATTAAAAGCCGCAGACCGTGGCGTGAAGGTTCGGGTTCAGATTGATGACCAGAACGGGACTCAACTGGATGATAAGTTGCTGGCCTTAGCCCAGCATCCTAATTTCGAAGTCCGACTATTTAATCCTTATAAATTCCGTCAATTGCGTGCCCTGGATTACGGATTCCGTATGAAATATATTAATCCGCGTATGCATAACAAACTGATTATTGCGGATGGTACGGCAGCGGTCACAGGTGGTCGGAATATCAGTAGTGAATATTTTGATGCCAGTAAGGATTTTCAGTTTAGCGATGTTGATATTTTCTTTGCCGGAAAGCCAGCACACGATGCGAATCAAACCTTTATCAAATTCTGGAACGATGATCTAAGCTATGATATCCGACAAGTTCTAAATGATTCGGGTAATCCACAACTTTTAAAACGACTAAGAACTGAATTTAAAGAAGATGAAGTCGATAAAAATGAATTGAAACGCCGAGTCGGTATTGCGGAGCAGCAGATTGATGAACAACTGAGAAAGCGCCCGATCAAATGGGGAAATGCCTATTTTGTTGCCGATGCCCCTTCCAAGGTTCGTCGTAGCGCCCAGAATGGCGATTATATTTATACCCATATGCTGGAACTCATGGGTGAACCCAAAGACCACCTAGAATTCGTTTCTTCTTATTTCATTCCTACTCAGGAAGGTGCGGATTATTTAAGTAAACGTTCCCAACAGGGTGTCAAAATCAGAATTTTAACCAATTCTTTCCAAGCAAATGATGTTGCTTTGGTTCATGCCTATTATCAGCAATACCGTAAACAGCTGCTCAAGAATGGAATCAAGCTCTGGGAATTCAAACCTTATATTGAACGGCCAAAACGGACCTGGTATGAAATTATGACCGGTAATATTATTCCGGCCAAAAATAAGAACAGTTCCAGTTTACATGCCAAATTCTTTGATCTGGATGGCATGGTATTTATTGGTTCCTTTAACTTTGATCCACGCTCTGCCTATTTAAACACTGAAGTCGGTCTGGTGATTGAATCCGATCAACTTCAAGATGAAATTACTAAGTCCTTAAACCAGTATTTACCCAGAATGGCTTATCAACTGAAGTTAGATAAAGAGGGTGAGATCATTTGGCTGGAACACCAAAAAAATGGTTCAGTCATTCAGCATAATCATGACCCTGAAACGACACAGTTCCAGCGTTATATGATGAATCTGGCAACAAAATTCCCGGGAGAATGGTTAATGTAATGACAGATACATTGCAATCAAATTACATTTAATGTGATTTTTCCTTAATTGATAGTTGGCTTTGGATATTTTAAATCTTTATTGCTGATAAGCTGAACAATATAAAATTGACTAAATCTCTAAATCGGGTTTTTATACTTATATTTTTCAGCTTATTTCTTATATATTAATCAGATCAATACCTACAAAGGTTTTACCTATTCCGTTGATTGCTCTAAAATTACACTTTTCCAGTATTTTGCGAATTTTCGCTTTCCACTCCCATGCAATTTTTTGATTTAAGTCGTCAGTTTAAACTCGGTGATATTCTCACCCCTGTTAAGACCTTGCAGGATCTGTCTCAACAAGAATGGTTTTTAGCCAAAATACGGGTTGAACATGACTGCCTGTCTGATTCGGACTTGGTCGAAGGTCAGGTCGTACTTAAATCTAATCAGAATATCCAGGTCGAACTGGAATGGCTGATTCAGGATACCGGTTATGAATTACAGGTGCTATTCAAAGGTGTTGAAACCGAAGCTTCTGAAGAAACACTGGTGATGGTTAAAGGCGCGCAACTGGTCGATGAACAACAGCAACTGATTTCTGCACAAGCTTTAAGTTTATGGATTGACGGGACATTACTCCCGATGTTGCCGAATATCCGCAAAGAAATTAAAGCGCGCTTAAACCTGTGGGATTATGTGGAATATGATGGTTAATTCATTTTTCCATTTCTAAAATTTGAAAGAGCCATATCGGCTCTTTTTCGTTTACAGGGAATTTACCTAATATATTTAATTGGTTAAATTGCCCTTGCCTGAATATTTTTATGGCAATGCCTATTTTAGACATACAGATTAAGCTTGATTAAAATAATAAAGAGAAAACATCATGATTTCCCCTTCTGAATGGCAAAATATCCGTCAAGTTGTTGCAGATGCGCAGCGTGCAGCAATGCATTGTTCGATCGCAACCGTCAATCCCCGAGGCTTTCCTAGTATTACTCCGATCGGAACTGTCTTTCTGGATCAGCAGTCTAGTACAGGTTTGTTTTTTGATACTTACTCCACCACCTTCTCTGAAAATTTACAGCATCAGCCACTTGCCTGCATTCAGGCTGTGAATAGCAGCAAACTGTTCTGGTTAAGTTCCATGTTCAAGGGAAAATTTAAGCATTATCCCGGTGTACGTTTATATGCAGAGATTGGCTCTTTACGTCCTGCAACAGCGGAAGAGATTGAGAAAGTTGAATCTCGTATCTCTACATTAAAATGGAGTAAAGGTAGCAAACTGATCTGGTCCAGCTTTCATCATGTTCGGGATATTAAAGTTAAGGATTATCGCTGGGTCGAATATCCCAATATGCAGGTAGAAAATACTTAAAAACTTTCTAAAAGTAAGCTTATTTCATAAATATACTTAATATTTATATTTATTCATAACTCAAATTAGACCGACATGCTCGAACATCATCCGGTAACTATCTGCTTTCTTATCCAGAGCCAAAGGATAAGCCCGGGATGAAGATGGCATCCGGTATAGATACAGGTCACGGCCAAGAAAATGTGCCTGTGTTGGCTCACCTATACCGGGTTTCAACGTACCTTCAGGCATAGAGAGCATCAAAGTATCTGTGGCCTTGTCGCCTGTAGTCATGATGTGGTTGCAGTCCGGCATTTTCCCTAATAGATCCTGCAAATTGGTTGGCACTACAATTTCTAGAAATTTATCGGAAGCATTTCCCTTCAGGCGTCGGATCTGATAAGCACTGTCAAAAATCGCAATCCCCGTTTCAGTTAGAAACTCACGGATTAGATGTTCCTGAAATTTTTTATTAGGTAAGTCCAAAAAGTAATCTTTATTTTTAAAGAAAATTAACCCAAATATCCGCCACATATCATTTTGGTAATTCGGATAATAAAAATTCATTTTCCAGCGCGTTGCGGGTGGCGGAAAACTGCCCAACATCAATAATTTGGCATTGGGCGGTAAAAATGGCGGTAATGGATGGGTTTCAATATCCGACATAAACTGTTCCAGATTCAGGTATTTCAGTTATTTTAGAATGCCTGACGGATCTTGCTAGCGACTTCTTGTCCCCAAAGTGTATAAACTTCCTTACTTGGATGAAAACCATCTTTGGCCATTTGTAAATTCATGGCACGATATTTTTCAATATCGTATTCAATCCATTGCATGTTGATCTGCTTGTTCACAAATTTTTCCAGTTGTTGGTTCATGTGTTTGGCATATTGACCAAATAACCAGGCCAAAGGATTCGGTAAAGCTGGGAACATGTTCATTGGAGGGACACCGGCTGCAATGACCAGTTTTGGATTAAACTTTTGCTGGATTTTGCCATAAAACTGTTCCTGCTTCTTGATCCAGACATCGGCAGGCATGAGCTTAGTCACATCATTCACGCCGACTGAAGTCACGACCACATCATAGGATTTAGCTTCAATCTGGTCTAAAGTACGAATGACCTTTGAGGTGGTATCGCCCGTTTTTGCCTGTAACTTCCATTCAATTTCAAAGTCATTTTTTAGCTCATTCAGAATCGCGCCAAGTAAGGCATCATTCTGATGATCTACCCCGACCCCTGCTGCTGCTGAATCACCCACAATCAGTAATGAAAGTTTTTTGCCTGTTCCTGTTTGGCCTTCACGTGCACCCTCTGGTTCTGGAAGTTTTATCGTATTTTTTTTGACACGGTTACCCTGAATTACGAGCGCGGGAATTAAGGCGATAGTGGCAGCTTTGAGCAACATAATGGACTAATTTATATAAAGATATGATTAATTTTACTGCAATTTATGGATTACGAGTAATACCTCAGCAGTCATTTTTAATGAATATTCACGTAACTTTAACTAGCAAAATAAAAAAATCCCGGCGTTTAACGGGATTTTTTAATGTGGCTGATATATCAAACTTTATGATCATTCCAGCGGTTCATACGCTTGAAAGTCCCGATATCATTAAAGCGTACACCCACTTCCTTCATGACTTTATGCGCTGTTTTAGAGGTCAACTGGCGAATATAGAAAGGTTCTTTGACGACAAAATGATGGATCGCATGAGTTGAACCGAAATTACAGCAAAATAACTGGAATGGCACCATCCACCATGGATTCAGTACCTGAGTCTGCTTGATGACATCGCGTGGATCAATATCACCATAATAATGCATATTGGAGCTAACGAATTGCAGGCTAAAAGAACGGATAAAATTCGGAATGATCCAAATTACTGCCAAGAAATTCACGAGCGGCATAGCTTCGATGATACTTTCCGACCAAAGCATTTCATAACCAAAGATTGGTGCAACGGCATTGCCTACATGAAAGACTACAAATAAATAGCACAGACCATAATAAATCAAGCTTAATGGCAAGAAGCCTAATAGCTGAGAAATCATGGCAACTTTACGTTCTTTTTCAGGCTGTTTTTCCATAAAAAGATGAATCATTTTAAACATCTGAAAAGGACGCAAATACACTGACATCAACTGGTCACTGATCACTAGAATGCGGCGAATCCCCCATGGCATACCATTACTGATGCCACGTTCTTCAAGATCATATTCAGTGCCTGAATATTTATGATGATGCAAATGCATGCGTCGGCGAGCCCATGGACTAATCGTATTTGGACGAGCCAGCCACACTAAAGCCAACATTAAATGATGTGCCCAAGGTGTTTTTTTGAAATACATATAATGAATCAGGTCATGTTCTAATTCATGTGTCAGTGAAGCAAAAATTGCAATTAGGGGAATGGTGAACCACGCAGAAAGATAACCATATCCATATGCCAATGCGCATGCGATCATCCCCGTCCAGGCAAAACCTAAAATACTCGCACCAATGAAATTCTGATGTTTAAGTATAGGATAACGGGTACGTATTTCTTCCCCGGCCTGTGTAACGATATTTCTGACCTTAGAGATTCGCTGTTGGTGAGTCATATCCGAAGATGTAGACATATGGACAACCTTTGATTTCTGAACAGTTGTACATTAAAGGAATTTATAAAAAAGAGAAGTTATCTTTCCACTTTCGCAGCGAGTATGTCCAAGTTTTAGGCAGTTTTAGTAATTTTTTCAAGATCAAGAATAAAGCAGAAAAATAAGGAGTATTTTCTATAAAACTTGTCGTCTAAAAATTCTCTTCTTAAAAATTTAATTATTTCTATTCTGATAGAATTTTAATTTTATATAGAAATAAAATTTATTCATCATCAAAGTGTTAATGACTTTTAGTGAATTAACTAATTATTTTAATAATTTATAATACCTTTAGATACGATGCCAGAATTATCCAACCTACTTTTATCCAAATTTTTAAATACTAAAAATTAAAAAAGCCCCGAATGGAGCTTTTTTAAATTGAAGTTTTAACCTAATTTATTGACTAATTTTAGCGGCAATATTTTCATTGCTAAACCGAGTGGCAACCAAGGCCATTTCGGTACATAGGCTTTAACTGGTGCTTTTTCAATTTCTTCTGCCAATAAGCGTGAACCCGTTTTCTCATCCACTTCAAATGGTAATTTTTTCGCGCCTTCATTGATTTCAGTACGAATATAGCCTGGGAAAATGGTCGTGACTTTAATTGGTGTATCAATTAGCTCAGCACGAATGCCTTCAGCCAGATGTGCAACCCCAGCCTTACTTGCGCCATAAGCGGTCAAGTGTTTTGGCATACCACGCATTGCACTCATCGATGAAATCATCACCAGATGACCGGAGTTTTGTGCGCGGAAAATTTCCACTGCAGCTTCACATTGTGCCAATGCAGAAATAAAGTTGGTTTCAACAGTAGCTTTATTGATCGCAAAATTACCTTTACCAATCCGGTGGCCTTCACCTACACCGGCATTGACAATAATCCGGTCAATGGTGCCAAAGTCTTCTTTAAAGGCACGGAAAACTTCAAAAACCTGATCATAATTGGTCACATCCAGTGTTTTGGCAATGACTTTAATATCATATTGGCTCTCGAGTTCCTGCTTCAAAGTTTCCAGACGTTCCAGACGACGTGCACAAATCGCCAGGTTATACCCTTTTTTTGCAAATTCACGTGCCATACCGGCACCAATCCCTGAACTTGCACCAGTAATTAAAATCGTTTTAGCCATATTTTTACCCTATCCCTTTATTTTATAAGGTGTTTTATCTTCAATAATTTTTAAATCCAGGTTAGCAGGTCTGGACGCTGTGCTTTAATAAAATGATGTTCATTCAAACTGAGTAGCTGGGGTTCATTTCCGACCAGACGCAATGTAGTAATGCTGGTATTGGTAATTGCCCAGTTTAAAGCGAAAGTTTTCTCCGGACTCAGACCCAGGATTTTGCCTACCGCCACAGAGATGACGCCACCTGAGGTATACACGATTGCATAGCGCGGTTTAGTTTGCGCAAGCTGATCACATAAGTTCTGCAAACCGGTTTCTACACGGCTTTTAAAATTGGGCCAGGATTCATCATATTCGTGGTGATAATCATCACAGGTCCATCGAGCAATCGCTCCACTAAAGATTTTGCTCAAATAGTCTCGCGGATTGGCATGTTCTGAGACATCCTGCTTCAGCAGTTCTGGCTGATTAAAACGCGGTTCATAACGGGCAAAGACCTGCTGATGATTAAACTCATTCCAGGCACTATCGGTCAAGATCTCGCTTTCAGGAAAACATTCATCTAAAGATAACTGTGCCGTCTGTTGATGACGTTGCATAGAACCAGCCACTACATACGGTGCTTCTTTCAGAATTTCATCAAAATAACGACCGAGCAATTTTGCCTGTAGTTCCCCATTTGGCGAAAGCTGATCATAACTGGCTGCCCCGAAAGATGCCTGTCCATGCCGGATCAAGTA
Organism: Acinetobacter sp. YH12241; assembly: GCF_013417535.1. Lineage (NCBI taxonomy): Bacteria > Pseudomonadati > Pseudomonadota > Gammaproteobacteria > Moraxellales > Moraxellaceae > Acinetobacter > Acinetobacter sp. YH12241. The sequence continues at coordinate 89,649 of NZ_VPDQ01000010.1, forward strand.
AATGGTGGTCATTTTGGCATTAACTCTTTAAATTTCAGGATATATTTTTGTGCAATGTCATTGGCTTCAAGCTTTTGTAGACCAATCAGTTTTAAGGCACGAATATGCAAGGCATGAATGACTACCCAAAAATCCTTAAAGGCTGGATTGTTGGTTTGTTTGTGGTAATAACGATAATAGATCTGCTGAGCAATTACCGAGAGACGGAAAATCCCAAACACTTCATAGAATGTCCAGTTTTCCGGTTGCAGACCGGTTTTCTCCAGATAGTAATCCACCACTTCTTTACGGGTAAACATACCTTTTAAATTGGTGGGCTGACGACGTGTTGCTTTAAAAATGGCATTGTCCGTATCTTCTACCCAATAAGCCAAGGCAGAACCCAAGTCCATCAGCGGATCACCCAGGGTGGCCATTTCCCAGTCCAGCACCCCAATAACTTCAGTTGGATTTTCTGGATCCAAAATGACATTATCAAAACGCCAGTCATTGTGAATGACACAGGTTTTAGAATCAGATGGAATATTATCTTTCAGCCAGTTACGCACGTATTTAAAAGATGGAACATTTAATGTTTTGGCTTTTTCGTAACGTGCATCCCAGCCTTCTACCTGACGACGGCAATAGCCTTCACCTTTGCCTAACTTTTCCAGTTCTGTACCAGTGTAAGGAACTTGGTGTAGTTCGATCAGCTTATCAATCACATTAATACATAGAGTCTGGATATCTGGTTCAGTCAGTTGTAATTCAGGCGGCAGCTTGGCACGCGGAATAATACCTTCAATGCGTTTCATTACATAGAAGTCACAGCCAATGACTGATTCGTCCTGACAAAGTGCCACCATTTCAGGTACGACCGGATAATGGTCAGCCAAGGCTTTTTGTACATGATATTCACGTGCCATGTCATGCGCAGATTTGGCTTTAGTCCCTTGAGGCGGACGACGTAAAATTAAATCGGCATTGGCATATTGCAAACGATAAGTCCAGTTAGAAGCTCCACCTGAATATTGAGTAAGCTCTAAAGGACCTTCTACATTTGCTCCTTGTTGATTTAACCACTCTGTGATGGCCTGTACATCCAGTTCCTCACCTTCACGAACTGATCCACCTACATCAATGACCGCCATAATTTTTCCTTAAAATCTTCTAATACGTTTCAATGTTCTGTATATAAAGCCAGCTTATTTTTTACGACGTGTGCTATAACCGCGTTTTGCCAGTTCCAGTTTGGCAATCATGCCTTTATGCACTTCATCCGGGCCATCAGCCAGACGTAAGGCACGGGCTTGGGCAAAGAATCCGGTCAGCGGTGTGTCACGAGAAACACCCGCACCGCCGTGGATCTGAATTGCCATATCCACGACTTTTTCCAGCACACTTGGCGCAACGACTTTAATTGCAGAAATTTCAGTCAGTGCTGCCATATTCCCTAAAGTATCCATTTTATAGGCAGCATACAAGGTTAATAATCGAGCCTGATCAATGGCAACGCGAGCTTCTGCGACACGTTCCAGGTTACCACCCAGTTTTAAAATCTCTTTACCAAATGCGGTACGGCTCATACCTCGGTCAATCATCAACTCTAATGATTTTTCAGCAGCACCGATGCAACGCATACAATGGTGAATACGGCCTGGCCCTAAACGACCTTGGGCAATTTCAAAGCCTTGACCTGCACCGCCAATAAAATTCGAAACTGGAACACGAACATTATCAAAGCTGACTTCGCCGTGGCCATGTGGTGCATCATAGTCACCAAAGACTGGAAGCATCCGTTCGATTTTTACGCCTGCAGTATCGACTGGAACTAAAACCATGGAATGCTGATGATGACGGTCTTTGGATTCATCCGGTGTATGTGCCATAAAGATGATGATTTTGGCATTTGGATCACCCAAACCTGAAGACCACCATTTACGACCATTCAAAACAATTTCATCACCTTCAACTACCGCCGTCGCCTGCATATTGGTAGCATCACTTGAAGCCACTGCAGGCTCAGTCATACAGAACACTGAACGGATTTTCCCTTCCAGAAGTGGCATTAACCATTGCTGTTTTTGTTCTTCAGAACCATAGCGCCACAATACTTCCATATTGCCGCTATCTGGCGCATTACAGTTAAAAACGGTAGGTGCAATTAGACTTCGCCCAGAAAGTTCAGCGATATGCGCATATTCCTGAACGGATAATCCCTGACCTAATTCTGGACAAGGCAAAAACATATTCCAGAGACCTGCCGCTTTGGCTTTATCTTTCAATGTTTCAAGTTCTGCCGGCCATTGCCATTTGGTCCAGTCACCGCCTTGATTCAGTTCATGCACCTGATGCCAGAAATCAGCCTCGACAGGTTCAATTTCATCAGTAATAAACTTTTTTGTTCTATTTAAATAATCCTGTGCACGTGCTGACAGCTCAAACATTGCTTTATCCCTCTGAATATTCTAATTCATACGCTTTACAACACCTTAACCCAAAACTTATTATGAATAAAATGATTTAATTCCATATAGTAGTATGCATAGTATTCATTCAAAAACCGTGATGGATCTACGAAATTTTCATCGTATTGATATTAATCTTTATCCACTTTTTATTGCCATTTACGAACAAAACAGTATTTCTAAAGCTGCGCAAATTCTATCAATAAGCCAGTCAGCGGCCAGTCATGCTTTACAACGTTTAAGACAGCATTTACAGGATGATTTATTTGTGCGAACTGGTAGCAAGATGCAACCTACGCCGTTTGCGGATCAGATCTATCCTGAAATTAAAAATGCACTTTTTACGATTCAGAATATTTCGATGCAGCATCAGCAATTCAGACCGGAATCGATTCATAGCTTAAAAATTGCTGTACATGACGAAATTGAACCCATGATCTTTCCTAAACTGGTTCAACATTTCCAAAAAATTAACCTGGATCTTCAACTGAGTAGCATGAAACTCGACCGTAAAAATATTGCTGCAGATCTTGCCTCTCAACAGGTCGATTTTGTTATTGATCTGGAGCAAAGTATTAGTGAAAAAATTCAGTTTGAACGACTGGTACAGGATGAATTCGTGGTCTGTACACAACGAACAGAAATGAATGAACAGATTTATCTGGCCTCACCTCATATTGGCGTTTCCTCACGCCGTACGGGAGTTTTAGTTGAAGATATATATTTAAGTCGAAAACATTATTCCCGACAGATTTTTTTACGTTGTCAGCACTATTCCACAGCCCTGCAAATTCTGGAACAGCAAAAGACTGCCATGCTGACAATTCCTAAAAATGTTTTGACTCATCTACAGTTAGCAAACTGTCTGAATATTTTTGACGTTCCTGTACAACTTCCGAAAATTAATATGGGGATGTATTGGCATAGAGATTTGCAGGAGAATAAAAGGCATCAATTTTTGAGAAATGAAATTTATAAAATTTTTGCTTAGGCTATTTATGAGATAATTTAAACTTGCTTAGGCTATTTTTATTATCAGGTTTTAGGATTGAGATTGGCCTAATTTGATAGTGCTTAGGCTATTTTATCGGTACAAAACTAAACACTGATTGATGGCTTTTTAAGCCCTATGCGGAGTGGCTTTGATCTAAAATGGCTCAACTTTTAGCTGTGTTTATGCGGCTGTTTTTGCTGATTTGGATCTTGCCCTTGTTACATCTCTCCACCACCTGGCAAATTGTGCTGGGCTTCGCACTTCTGTGTTTTTCTTATTATTTGCTGCATAAAATTACGGTGTATTTAAAGGACCTATTTCGCCCCTTTAAGAAAGGTAAGAAATACTGGTGCCGGGTTATTGCTGTCAGTGATGGCGATACCCTCACCTGCTACCGTTTTAATATCCGTCGCTCTGAGACCAAACTGCGCTTTGCTTATGTCGATGCACCTGAATCTTCACAGGCTTATGGTAAGGAATCGCTACGCCTGGTTCAAAGTATGGTTAAAAATAAAATGATTCGTGTACAAATTACTGATATTGACCGATATGGTCGCTGTGTCGGTGTGGTCTATCGTTATCGCAAGAATATCAATGAAGAAATTGTGAAACGTGGTGCGGCATGGGTTTATGAGGAATATATCCGGGATAAAAACCATTTATGCTATATGATGGAACTACAGAATAAAGCCAAAAAGCAGAAAAAAGGGTTATGGAAAAATAGCCGCCCTGTCCGTCCAAGTGTGTATCGTAAACAGATCAAAGCCTCATCTTGATTTTAAAGATCTAAAATTTAGCTTATAAAAAAGGGATCTGTACTAACAAATCCCTTTTGCTTGTTCAGTTCATAGGATGACCTAATAGGCCAAATGCACCAGAAAGCGGAATGCCCCTGCAATAAGTGCCAGTGTCAAAAAACCTGCAAGCCATAAGCCTACAAACCATACTATCTGTTTGCGTGTCATACCTGCTCCTTAATGGTAACCATCATCACCAACACGCACCTTGTGTCGGAATACCCAATAGGACATGCAGGTATAAATCACGATAATCGGAATCAGGACTAAGGCTCCAATCAAAGCAAATAACTGACTATTTTCATGTGCCGCTGCCTGCCAGATCGTGACTGATGGCGGAATAATATATGGCCACAGACTAATCAGAAAACCGGTATATGCCAGGAATACCAGCACCAGCATATAGGAAAATGGACCTAGTTCACTGCGTCTTTTACAGGCGCGTAAGGCCAGCCAGGTAAACAATATGACCAAGATCGGTACGGGCATAAAGTAGGTAAATTGTGGCTGGCTGAACCAACGCTCCGCAATTTGCGGATGGGTCAACGGCGTATAAACACTAACAGCGCCTAAAATAATCAGTAAGGCAATAATCAGTTTCGGCATCAGTTTAAACATGCGATCCTGTAAATCATCACCGGTTTTATAAATGAGCCATCCACAGCCTAATGCTGCATATAGCACCACGACACTGACTCCGGTAAAGATACTGAATGGGCTAAGCCAGTCCAGACCACCGCCTACATAGACACCATTTCGTGTTTCAATCCCCTGAATATATGCACCCAGGATCATCCCTTGCAAGAAACTGGTAACGATCGATCCTCCAATAAAGGCTTTATCCCACCAGTGTTTGCTTTTATTCGCCTTAAAACGAAACTCAAAAGCGACACCACGAAAAATCAAGGCGATCACCATCAGGATAATGGGCATATATAGCGCTGAGAGTACCGTCGAATAAGCCAATGGAAAGGCAGCAAATAATCCGGCGCCCCCTAGAACCATCCAGGTTTCATTACCATCCCAGACCGGAGCGACCGTATTCATCATGACATCGCGTTCATCCTGATGCGGGAAGAATGGAAATAGAATGCCAATGCCCAGATCGAAACCATCCAGAATGGTATAGACCAGTACACCCAAGCCAATAATCGCAATCCAAATTAATGATAAATCAATCATTTTTTATCCTCCTGATCCGGATGTTCAGGAACCTCTTCAATACGTTCGCGAATACTGCTCAATGGTCGACGGGAAGCCTGAACCACATCGCTATCCGATTCATGGTGTGGTCTGGAATGAATAAATTCTGGACCTCTATGCATTAGGCGCATCATGTAGAAAATTCCCACGCCAAAAACAACGCAGTACACCACAACAAAGATAATCAGGGTCAAACCAACCTGTTCAGCAGACACTGGCGATAATGCATCCTTGGTCCGCATAATGCCGTAAACGACCCAAGGCTGACGGCCGACTTCTGTGGTAAACCATCCTGCCAGCATGGCAAGAAATCCGGATGGCCCCATGATGAGTGCAAAACGATGCAGACCACGTGACTCATAAAAACGTCCTCGGGTACGTGACCATAACCCCCATAATGCAAGCAGGAGCATCAACATACCCATCCCGACCATAATCCGGAAACTCCAGAACACGACCAGTGAATTGGGTCGATCTTCAGGCGCAAAATCTTTAAGCCCCGTGACTTTTCCATCCATAGAGTGCGTCAGAATCAGGCTACCCAATTTAGGAATACCAATGGCATATTTGGTTTCTTCAGCTTGCATGTCTGGAATCCCAAACAGGTATAAAGGCATTCCTTCATCATGATTGGTTTCCCAATGGCCTTCCATCGCGGCCAGTTTGGCTGGCTGATGTTCAAGCGTATTCAGACCATGCATATCCCCCACAAAAATCTGTAAAGGTGCAAGTGCCAGAATCAGCCACATGGCCATGGAAAATGAAGTTTTGACTAAAGGATCTCGACGGCCCTTGATCAGATGCCATGCCGCTGTTGAGGCTACAAGTAAGGCGGAGACCAGAAAGGCGGCCATTGCCATATGAGCCAAACGATAAGGAAAAGACGGGTTAAATACGATCGCTACCCAGTCTTGCGGGACGATCAGGCCATTTTCAATCGCAAAACCTTGAGGGGTCTGCATCCAGCTATTGGAAGATAAAATCCAGAACATGGAAATACAGGTGCCGATTGCCACCATTAAAGTGGAGAAAAAGTGCGCTCGTGGGCCAACCCGATCCCAGCCAAAGAGCATGATGCCCAGGAATCCGGCTTCTAAAAAGAACGCAGTTAAAACTTCATAAGCCAGCAAGGGTCCGGTCACACTTCCAGCGACCCGGGAAAACTCACTCCAGTTGGTTCCGAACTGATAGCTCATTACCACACCGGATACGACGCCCATACCAAATGCGACGGCGAAAATTTTGACCCAAAACTTGAACAGATCCTGAAAAATCGGATTTTTAGTCTTTAACCAGCGCCATTCCAGAATAGCCAAAAAACTTGCTAATCCGATTGAAATTGCAGGAAAGATAATATGAAAAGATACAGTAAAGGCGAACTGTATTCGTGCTAACTCTAATGCAGTTAAACCCAGAGTCATAAACTTCACCTATGCAGTGTTATTTGGCATATCTGCCCTTCAGTTATTAAGTGATGGATTTTTCTAGTGCTTAGGTAGCTTAGGCTGAATCATTCTTAAAAGTATGTAGTCTTTTGTTGATTGTTTTTTAATCAGGTTAAAGACTTGTAATAACTTAGTCAAAAAGACGTTAACCATGCAAAAATTTTCAAAATTTCCCTCTTGTCTAATTGAATAAAGAGGCGTAAATTAGGCACAATTTAGTTAGCCAGGTTAACTATATGTTTCAACCCTCTTCCAGATTTCGTTCACTGTTGCTGCGTTGCGCACGACTCATGAGTGATGAAATCAATACTATTTTGTTATCCTCCCAACTTAATTATTCCTTATGGCAAGTGCTCTATACCATTCAATCCCAACAGCAATGCACACTGGTTGATATTTCAAGCTATTTAAATGTTTCAAAACCAAGCATAACCAAACGTATCCAGCATTTAAGTGAACTCGACTTAATCTGCCAGATCGAAACCGAAGATAAACGTCAGAAATTATTCAAACTCAGCGAGCAAGGGATTAAAACCTTTAACCTGTGTTCTAAACAGATTGATGCTTTTGAAGATCACTTACTGCAACAGATTGATGCAGATGATCTGCAAAGCAGTAAAAACACTTTGGTACAGCTGATTCAGCAATTACATCCTTCATCTCAGGAAACACCACAATGAGCCAAGATCAAGCCCGCTTATGGACCTCTAATTTCGTCCTGGTCAGTCTGGTTAATTTCCAGCTCGTTCTGGTGTTTTACCTGCTGGTGATTGTGATTGTCGGTTTCTCGGTCGCTGAACTGGGAGCATCGACTGCACAAGCCGGTCTGGTATCCGGTCTGTTTATTGTCGGAACGCTAATTGGACGCTTATTTATTGGGAAATTGCTGAATCGTCTAGGACTAAAAAATACCCTGGTGATTGGCCTGACTGGCTTTTTGCTATTTTCCGGACTTTATATGATTCCGGCCAAACTAGAAGTGTTATTGGGTATTCGTCTGATACACGGCTTTATGATGGGTATGGCATCTACCGTACTCGGCACAGTAATTGCGCAAACCATTCCAGCAACACGACGTGGTGAAGGTATTGGTTATTTCAGTATGAGCAGTACGCTTGGTACAGCGATTGGTCCTTTTGTCGGGATCTGGCTGATGACGAATTTTAATTATCAGGTGATTTTTATCTTTACTACTATTGTTGCGCTCAGCTGCCTGATTTGCGGTCTGTTTATCCAGCCGCCGCGCCTTAAAGCGAGTGGTACATCGACTTCCTCTGTTCCACAATCTGCCAGTAAGCTCGCTCAGTATGTAGAGCCGAATGCCTTGCCGATTGCTATCATTGTCCTGCTGGTGGCTACCTGTTATTCAGGCGTATTGTCCTTTATCCACTTCTATGCCAAAGACATCAATCTGGTCGAAGCAGCCTCTTTCTTCTTCCTGATGTATGCTTTTGCCATTCTGCTGTCGCGTCCATTTACTGGCCCATTAATGGATCGTAAAGGTGAAAACATCATTATCTATCCTGCAATCGTGATTATGGCAGTAGGTATTCTAATGCTGAGTCAGGCACAAAACTCTGTGATGTTACTGGCGAGTGCCGCGTTATTAGGTTTTGGTTTTGGAAATATCCAGTCCGTGTGTCAAACTATTGCCGTGAAAAGTACCACCTTGCAACGGATGGGTCTGGCGACCTCGACTTTCTTTATTGCACTAGATGCCGGTCTTGGTTTCGGACCTTATTTCCTCGGTATGCTGCTGGATCAGGTGGGTTATCGTCAGCTTTATTTGTTTTCCGCAGTGCTTACCTTTAGTTGTCTGATCTGGTATTACCTGCTGCATGGCCGCAAGGTTAAATCGACCTCAGTCAAAGCATAAACCAGCTGATTCAAAAATTTTTAAACGGGCATTTAGCTCGTTTTTTATATCTCAATCTTTTAAATGACACTTATTTTTATCATTATAAAATATATAGTTTACATAATGTTAAATATATATTACATTTTGAATGATGTTGGAGTAAAGACATGTTAAAGAATGACATCATCGTGTTCCGTGCTAAAAAACGTTGGACACAACAACAGCTTGCTGATGCAGTGGCAGTCAGCCGCCAAACGATTGCCGCATTAGAAAAAGAGAAGTACAACCCTTCCTTGATTCTGGCATTCAAGTTAGCAAATGCACTTGAAACGACGATTGAGGAACTGTTTAGTTATGCCGAGGAAGTAACATGACACTATATTGGGTATTGATGGCTAGTATCTTAAGTATTGTGGTGGCTGTGATTTGCTGTGAAATATATAAAATACGCTTTGAATGCTCACAGGAAGCCAAAGACGAAAGAGGAACAATGATTTTATTAAAGCAGAAGTCATTATCCTATAACATTTTATTTTTGGGGATTAGTTCAGCCTTTTTGATCATCATCGGATTTGAAGGCTTCGGACTAAAATGGTTAGAACGTGAAGTTTTTATTTACTGGATTATGTTCACCGGCTTCCTGCAAAGCATCGCTTCAACCATTTATACGCATTATTTACGTAAAGACGTCTTTAGCTAATATGTATGCCAAGAGAGCTTTTCGAATCTCTCTTTTTGTCAAAATCTAGAAACGTCGACTAAAACGACGGCGATATTCTAAAGGTGTTAACCCTGTTTTCTTATAAAATAAACGCCGAAATGAACTTGGATCCTGATAGCCGACATTTTGCATAATCAGATCTATGGCCTGATCGGTTTCCTCAAGCCGTTTGCGTGCCGCTTCAATACGAATGGCTTGCAGATACTGATTCGGTGCAATATTTAGCGCCTGCTTAAAATGCCGGATTAAAGTACGAGTGGTGACATTAAAACGTTCTGCCAGCGCATTTAAAGTAAACTCTTCATGAAAATGCTGCTCTAACCAGTCCTGAACCTTTTGCACCAGTTCATCATGATGTGGTTGACCAATCTTCATTAAGGAATAAGACAATTGGCTATCGCGTCGATAATCAATCACAAAGGATTTGGCAGATTGCATGGCAACTTCAAAACCATAGAAACGTTCGATCAGATGCAAGCCTAGGTCAAACCAGGCCAAGCCTCCACCTGCACAGTAAATATTCTGATCCCGGCTAATCATCAGATCGGCATTGAGTTTGACCTGAGGATAACGTGCACGAAACATGTCCTGAAAACCCCAATGTGTGGTCGCTACACGATCATCTAAAATACCCGCTTCTGCCAGAAAGAAATTCCCGGTGCAATTTCCAGCGATTAAGATGGATTGTGCATGAGCGAAAGTTAAAAACTGAATCAGGCCTGGGTTTTCATCCAGTACCTCTTGAAGAGACGCGGCGATGGTCGGCACTACCAGAATATTTGCTGTTTGAATTTCTTGATATGAACAATGAGCTGGTAATTCCAGGCCGTTAATACAACGAATTGGTTGTCCATCTGGACTGGCGATCCTGACTTTAAACAGGCGTTGCACATTTTGCTGCTGAATCCGATTCCAGCTGACGCCAGCCATGGCGAATAAGTCGACGACACCTGTAATTGCTGAAGCCAAAGCACCATCAAAGCCTAAAATCACTACCTGTTGCATATTGTTCTATTTGTCGCTTTTCACCCGTTTCATGTCATTATTGACAATCCTCCTTGATAAATGCAACTGTTAGTCTTGATGCTATCTCAAGGATTGCACATTCAGGACTATACCGTGACTCAGCTAATTAATGATAAAGACCTCAATTTTCTGCTTTATGATGTTTTCAAACTCGAAGCCTTAACTGAACTGGAACGCTATCAGGATCATGACAAAAATACCTTTGATAGTATTCTGGAAACGGCAAAAGGCATCGCGACCGATTATTTTGCGCCGCATAATGCCAAGGCTGATCACCACGAACCGAGCTTTGATGGCAAACAGGTGAAGACCATTGATGAAGTAAAAATAGCATGGCAACAATTTGCTGATGCTGGTCTACTCTGCGCCCAGCATGATTACGCAGACGGCGGCATGCAATTGCCGACTTTGGTGAATATGGCCTGTAATGCCTATTTCATGTCGGCAAATCCTTCGACTGTTGCCTACTCTTTTCTGACAGCCGCTGCAGCAAATCTGATTCAAGCCTTTGCCTCTCCAGAACAAAAACAAATGTTCTTGCCGCATATGCTAAGTGGCCGCTTTGCTGGAACTATGGCGATGACCGAGCCGAATGTGGGTTCCTCTTTGGGAGATCTGACCACTAAAGCGATTCCTCAGTCAGATGGAAGCTACAAAATTAAAGGCCAGAAAATGTTTATTTCTGGTGGTGATCAGGACATTACTGAAAATATTGTGCATCTGGTTCTGGCTCGTATCCAAGACGCTCCGCAAGGGGTAAAAGGTATTTCCCTATTCATCGTGCCGAAATTCAAAACCAATACAGATGGAACTGTAGGTGAATCCAATGATGTCCATCTGGCTGGCCTGCTACACAAAATGGGCTATCGCGGCACAACTTCAACAGTTCTAAGCTTTGGGGAAAACGATCGTTGCTTAGGCTATTTAATTGGTGAAGTGGGACAAGGTTTAAAATATATGTTCAAGATGATGAATGAAGCGCGCGTCGGTGTCGGTCTAGGGGCAGCCATGATCGGTTATCGTGGTTATCTGGAGTCTCTGGACTATGCCAAGAACCGTCCTCAAGGTCGTCTGGTTCACGAAAAGACACCTGATGCCAAGCCCGTGAATATCATTGAGCATACTGATGTCAAACGCATGTTATTGGCACAAAAATCTTATGTTGAAGGTGCTTTAGCGCTGTGCTTATTTGCAGCTCGTTTAATTGATGAACATCAGGCTGCACAAGATGAAGAGAGTGCCATTTTGCTGGATCTCATTACACCAGTGGTCAAGTCCTTCCCTTCTGCCTATGGTCCTAAAGCCAATGATCTAGCGATTCAGGTCTTGGGTGGTGCGGGCTATACGCGTGAATATCCGGTTGAGCAATGCTATCGGGATAACCGCCTTAATCCGATTCATGAAGGCACTTATGGGATTCAGTCTCTGGATCTACTAGGTCGTAAACTCTGGCAGCACAATGGCAAAGGCCTGACCCTGCTCATGCAACGCATCCAGAAAACCTTGTCTGAAATTCAGGATGGCAAGTTAACAGAACTGGCAGATGTCTATAAACAGCATCTTGTCACTGTGCAAAAAACCACACAGGTTTTAGGTCAGGCTCTGCATCAAGACAAAGTTAGTGAAGCTTTGGCCAATTCTGGGCTATATCTGGATATGATGGGCAAAACTATTATCGCGTGGTTGTGGCTGGAAATGGCCAATCAGGCTCAACTTAAATTTGGCACATCTTCTCAACAGGAAGATCAAGCCTTTCTGGCCGGTAAAATTCAGGCAGCTCAATATTTTATTCATTGGGAACTGCCTGAAATTGAACATCAGGCCAAATTACTGATGAACTTCGATGACACCTGTTTGAAGATGCAGAGTGATTGGTTCTAAATAAAACTCAATAAAAAATGCGCCTCGAATGGCGCATTTTTTATTTGTTTACATCATCAAGCCGCAGTGTCTTTTAGACCAAATTTCTTAAGCAGCTTGGCACGTTTCGAAGGCAGAATATTCGCTTTAGTCAGATCGCCTTGATAATGCTGATACACACGTTGATCCATCATCTTGTACCACAATGGTGGAATCAGTGCCGGAATCAGCATGGTGGCATAACCACTTGGTAATTCTGGTGCTTCATCAAAATGTCGCAATGCCTGAAATGGTCGGCTTGGATAGGCATGATGATCCGAATGGCGTTGTAACTGGTACAGGAACAGGTTGGTCACGATGTTGTTATTGTTCCAGCTATGTTCGGGCAAGGTTCGCTCATAGGTACCATCTGCTTTTTGCCCGCGTTTTAATCCATAGTGTTCGATATAATTCACGATTTCAAACAGGCTGATGCCATAGAGGGCCTGGGTCAGCGTATAAGGAATAATTTTCTTGCCATACGTTTTCAGCATCAAGGCATGATAGCCCGCACTCATCGCCCAGCCATGAAACAGCTCATTTTCCTGACTAAAGAATTTTAAGCCTTTACGTTCCAAACGTCTTTTTTCTATCTCAATTGCTGATTTCAAGCCACCCAATACAGTACGTGGCCAGAAACGGTAGAAGGATTCACCCATTTTCGAAGATGCCGGGTCTTCTGGCGTCGCCACCCGTTTATGATGTCCATAAGGATGCTCAATCCGGAAATGGTTATAAGCCAGTGGCATCAGACTGGCATGTGACCAGTAGTGATCTTTTTTCTGAGGGCGATGGCTCAGCTCATGTGCAGTATTCACGCCGATTCCATTAATCGCCCCCATAGATATGCCAAGTAGAACCTGATCGACCAGAGAAACATTAGGACGGGATACGACATAGCCTGCAAAAGCATTGGCAGCCATTTGCAATGGGATAAACATCTTCACGATCCGATCATAATAAGGATCTTTGACCAATGCCTGAATCTGCTCATCATTTGGATTATTGGCATCATCACCAATTAAAGCATCTAATGTTGGGATAATCACATGTAATAATAAAGGCCCACCCATCGCAAAGACTTTTTTAGTGGCTTTGGGACCAAAATGATAGCCAGCCAGAATTCCCATACCGATCACAGGCAAACCAGGACTGAGTAGCCAGCCAAAACGTTTTTTATCCAGTTGTAAACCTTTCAGTGCTGACGCATCCTGCGTGAACTGAGCTTTGCTAATTTGTGCAGGGGCATTCATTGCGACCCTCCTTTTTTATGTTACTCTGCACATATAGTTGAATATTTCAGCATTAGCGAACAGTATTGAACGTCCAGAAAAACTATGTCAGCGTCTTTGGCGCAATAGGCCAAATCTTGGCCTTAAATCACAAGACTGGGCTATTTAAATTTAATTAAATGAATTAAAACAAAAGAACAGAGTCAGGCATGGATGCTTTAAGTAAAATTTTTGATGATATTCATCTGGAAAAATCAGAATATCTCTACCTCAATGTGTTTCATCCAGGCGGGTTTGATTATCAGTATGAACCGTCCATGCTGGCTTATGTGTTATTACAAGGTCAAGCTCAATTAATATTTAAAGATGGCGATCTGCTTGAGCTGCAACAAGGTGATCTTGTGTTATTGCCTGCTGGTTCTGCCCATCGGATTTCTAGTCCCGGCAATGCGGATTTTTCTGAACATCATTCGATTAATTCTTATTTTCAGACTCATGCACAGCAATGTGTGGATCTCAACATCACCCATTCAGCAGAACGCAGTTTTATCCTGGCGATTCGTTCCAATCTGGATATCCAGATGGCGAAACCGCTACTGAGTGCTTTACCTAAATTTCTGCACATTCAGCATATTCTGGGAGATACAGCACCAGAGTGGTTACAGGTTGGTTTGCAATTTCTGGCGCTGGAAACCCAGCAACTTCGTCCGGGACGGGACAAGATTCTGGATCATCTGGTCAGTATTTTACTGATTGAATGCGTGCGAGATTATATTTTGAATCTGGAAAATGCTTCGAGCTGGCTGAATGCTCTTTCGCATCCTGAACTATCTAATGCCTTGGCAGCAATTCATGGCAAACCAGAACAGCCTTGGACCGTAGAAAGCCTGGCTGAACAATGCCATATGTCGCGTTCCAAATTTGCCCAGCTGTTTACCCAGATTGTTGGTGAGCCACCATTGGCTTATCTGCAACAGCATCGACTTCGCCTGGCAGCACAATATCTCAGAAATAGCGGATTTAGCATTCAGCAGATCGCCTATCTGGTGGGCTATTCTTCGGAAACGGCGTTTAGTCAAAGCTTTAAAAAACAGTTTGAACAAACCCCGACCCAATATCGTATTGCCTGTCAGAAAAGCAAGACGCCTTTATTGGACTAAGTCTAGTACCGCTTTGACAGGATCTTCACTGTTGCCGGAAAGCAGCTGCTTGTGCATAGTGAGATGCTGCATCACTTGAATTTGAGCTGCTTCAATATCCATCAATTTTTCAATTTCAGCAGCCAGATTTTCAGGCGTTGCTTCAGACTGAATCAATTCCTGAATGACTTTTTTGCCAGCAATGATATTTGGCAATGAGAAATAAGGAATTTTGACCAGCAATTTGGCAATCTGATAAGTCAGCCAGTGCAATTTATAAAAGGTCACCATCGGACGATGCAATAACATGGCTTCCAGTGTCGCAGTGCCTGAAGCTAACGCAATGATATTAGATGCATTCATCACCTGACGGCCAATTTTTGACTCACTACTGGTATTTTCCATCAGGCGGATATGTGCTTTTAAACTGTCCGGATATTGTGCCAGCAAGTTTTCAATCTGCTGTTTACGCATCTCATTAATGGCGGGAATCAGAAACGTATAATCCGGATATTTCTGATGCAGAATTTTGGCTGCATCCAGTACCAATGGTCCTAAGCGTTCAATTTCACCACGGCGGCTACCTGGCAGCAGTGCAATATATTTTTGTGCAGGATCTAAGCCCAGTTCTGCCTGCGCTTCAGCCAGATTATTGTTGAGGGGTAACTGACTTGCCAATGGATGACCGACAAAAGCAGCCGGAACATCCCATTTTTTGAAAAATGCTTTTTCAAATGGAAACAGGCACAGTACCAGATTAATGCTGGCCTTGATGCCATGCACACGTCCCTGACGCCATGCCCAGACCGAAGGGCTGACATATTGCACGGTCTTAATCGGTAACTGTTTTTGCTTCAGGGTCTTGGAAAGTCGCAAATTAAAATCAGGCGCATCAATTCCAATGAAAACATCGACGGGATCTTTCATCCAGGTCTCGACCAGACCATCACGAACCGCGAACAGTTTTTTAATATCTTTCAGGACTTCAACAATGCCCATGACTGAGAGAATATCCATTGGATAGTAGCTCTTGAAGCCTTCAGCCAGCATTTGCGGCCCACCAATCCCTTCAAATTCTGCATCAATACCCTGCTCTCGAAAACTACGGATGAGCTTCGCACCAAGCGTATCTCCCGATACCTCTCCCACCACGATTCCGATTTTAAGCTTCCGATTTTGCAAGTGTATTCCCTCAAATGAGACAAATTAATTCCGTTCAGATTCTATCATAAAGCATGATTTGAGCATGCCTAAGTGTTGAACTCACAAATCTTGGCTACCTCAAATAATTAAACTACTGGAATCTGGACAATGCGCGCGCCTTAGCCCAGCTTAAAAATTAAAATAAATTTAAAGCGGCTGATCTTTAAACAAATAAATAAAAAGGCATTTTGCAGAAGCTTTATCAATTTTCATACTTAGCAATAGAAAGGTATGCTAGATGATTCAAATTAAAATATAAATCAGGATGAATTACTTTAAATTTTATAGTCTTTATCTCTTTTTAGAATAAGCAAATCAATAATCAAGACAACGACTTATATTTAAAAGTCATAAGATATGCTCGTTTTTTGATTTTGGCATATATGCATGTTTGGTCCGATTGAATTTATTTTAGCAGGTGTATTGGTTGGTTTCTGTGTTGGGATTACCGGTGTCGGTGGCGGTTCGTTGATGACCCCAATCCTGATTACACTGCTTCGGGTTGAACCGCATATCGCGATTGGTACAGACCTTCTTTATGCCGCAATTTCTAAATTCTGTGGTTCACTGGTTCATGCCAAGAAAATGAATATTGTCTGGCCTATTGTGATCTGGCTGGCGATCGGCAGTATCCCTGCCTCATTTGTGACCCACTGGGTACTAGAGAATTACCTCAGTCAATCGACACATTATAAAGCAACGCTGACCATGGTATTGGGCTTTATGCTGACCCTTACTGGTGCATCTATTGTATTCCGCAATTCTATTGAAAAGTTCTTTAATAAATACCGCAAACAAGAACTACCTGACATGACTCAGGATTTAGACAAAGTTGACTTTAAATCTGGCAATAAACGTGTCTTGATCGTGATCATGGGGATTGTACTGGGCGTGTTTGTGACCCTGTCATCTGTCGGTGCCGGTGCTTTCGGTATTATGGCCTTGATCCTCATGTTCCCGAATCTACCCATGATCCGTATTATCGGTTCGGATGTGGTACATGCCGTACTTCTAACTTTAGTCGCAGGTCTGGGCCATATGAGCGCAGGTAATGTAGACTTTACTTTATTAGGCTGGTTACTTTGCGGTTCTATTCCAGCGATTGTGATTGGTACGTTGATCAGTTCACGTATGCCAGAGAAAATTATCCGTAAAATTCTTGGGATTACCCTGTTCTGTCTTGGCGTGAATTTCATTGTGAATCCAGTCAAGTCAAAACCGGTACAATCCGCCCAACCTGAATTGATAACAACAGCAGAAAAAGCTCCTGCTGTTTAAACTAAATCATGGATTCATCACTTTTTTTTCAAAGAAGTATTCATCTTTTTTATAACAAAGTGACGCATCATTCATGTTATATTCAGGCTATTAAACAACCTTTTGTATGATCAAACCAGTGACGGCAATGAATACACTACAGTCAAAACCTATTTCAGCATCAGATATTGATGACGTGAATATCCAAAGCATGATTCCTTTGGTAACACCTGCTCAGTTGAAAGCAGAGTTACCTTTGACTGAAACTGCTTATCAAACCGTACTGCATGGTCGTGAAACGATTCGTAATATCCTAGATGGCAAGGATAAGCGTATTTTTGTAGTAATTGGTCCATGTTCAATTCATGATCCAGCGGCTGCGCATGAATATGCTGAACGTTTAAAAGCTTTAAGCGAAAAAGTAAAAGATAGCCTGTATATCGTAATGCGTGTTTATTTTGAAAAACCGCGTACAACTGTAGGCTGGAAAGGTCTGATCAATGACCCTGATATGAATGACTCTTTCAATATTGAGAAAGGTCTGCGTATCGGTCGTAAACTGTTACTGGAGCTGAATGAACTTGGCCTGCCATGTGCAACAGAAGCACTGGATCCAAACTCTCCACAGTACTATCAGGATTTAATTTCATGGTCAGCGATCGGTGCACGTACTACCGAGAGCCAAACTCACCGTGAAATGTCTTCTGGCCTGTCTTCACCAGTCGGCTTCAAAAATGGTACAGACGGTGGCTTAACTGTTGCGACCAATGCAATGCAATCTGTTAAACATGGTCACAGCTTCCTGGGTCTAAATGACCAAGGTCAGGTTGCGGTGATTCGTACTTCAGGGAATCCATATGCACACGTGGTTCTACGTGGTGGTAATGGCAAACCTAACTACGATGCAGGTTCAGTTGCAGATGCTGAGGCAGCTCTTGCGAAAGCCAAAGTCAGCGGCAAGATCATGATTGATGCCAGCCACGCAAACTCAAATAAAGACCCGTACTTACAACCGCTTGTCTTAAAAAATATTACTGAACAAATTCTTGATGGAAACAAGTCAATTGTTGGTATTATGGTAGAAAGTCACCTGAAAGGTGGCCGTCAGGATATTCCTGCCAATCTTTGTGATCTGGAATATGGAAAATCAGTGACTGATGGCTGTATCGATTGGGAGACCACAGAAAAAGTGTTGCTTGACATGCATGAGGCATTGAAGGACGTTTTACCTAATCGTTAAACGAACTGACAAACGCCATCGACAAGATGGCGTTTTCATTTCTGAACAAGGAAAATTTTATCTGATGAATGAAATTGAAACTGCATTAAGTCAAATTGAAAATTTTCAGTTCATCCATGACCATCTGTTCAGCTCTGGTCAGCCGACAACTGAACAACTGAGGTTGATTAAAGAATACGGCGTATCCACCGTAATCAATGTGGCATTAACAGATAGCGATCATCATCTGTTACATGAAGATAAAATTTGTCTTGATCTTGGCCTGAACTATATCCAGTTGCCGATCTCCTGGGAAACCCCTTCGGATAGCCAATGCCTGCTGGTACTGGATCTGATTGATCATCTGGTCAAAGAACAAATGGTCTGGGTACATTGTACACAGAATTATCATGTCAGCTGCCTGATGTATTTATATCGTCAATACTATATGAATATGGACATGCCGACCGCACAGGAATATCTGCATCAGCTCTGGGAACCGAATGAAACCTGGACCGGTTTAATTCATGCGGTTGCCCTACAGCTGCAAGGCCGTAAAGCAACACAGGAACTGGAATTATCCCTGATTCATCCCAATAACTTCGGTTGATGTTATTTGTAATGACTGATCAGAACAGTTGCCATAGACAGAATACCTTCCTGACGACCAGTAAATCCTAATTTTTCAGTGGTTGTGGCTTTAATACTGATTTGAGTCACATCCACATCCAGTACATCGGCAATGCTCTGACGCATTTCCAGGTTATGTTTAGCCAGCTTTGGACGTTCACAAGCTACAGTGATGTCAGCATTATTTAGGCGATAACCACGATCCAGTATCAGCTGATAGACATGCTTTAATAAAACCTTGCTGTCTGCACCTTTAAACTGCGGATCGGTATCTGGAAAATGCTGGCCAATATCGCCTAGCGCCAAGGCACCTAGCAAAGCATCACAAAGTGCATGTAAAACCACATCACCATCAGAGTGTGCTTTCAAGCCATGCGTATGTGGAATCTGAATACCTGCCAGAGTGACAAAATCACCTTCTTCAAATGCATGTACATCCAGTCCCTGACCAATACGAATTTGTGCAATCACTTTTATATCCTTTAGAAATAACTGATTGAAATCTTGTACACGACGTTTCTATTTCGCTATAGTTAGACCTAGCGTAACACAGTGAAAGTATAAGCGATCATGCTACTGAAAACTGATATAAATATGATGAAAATAATGGGACTTTTACTCGGGACAGGCCTTTTTGCTAGCAGCATTCATGCTGAATCGCTGGACTGTAACAGTCATCATAACAATAACGCAGCCATGAAAAAGATCTGCTCAGCCTCTCTTGATGAACCGCGTGAAAAACTGACAGATCAATATTTTACCGCTTTTCTGATTACAGATGCGCCTGTTCGCTTATTACAAGATACTCAGCAGCTATGGAGTACACGCTTACAGCAATGTAAGACGCTGGACTGCTTTAAACAGCAATTTGACCAGCGTCTGGATGACCTCAATATTTATATTTCCCTAAATCAGAGCCTGACTCAGCACTATCTGAAGTTTGAACAGGGACAAATGGCCAAGCAGCCGATTCATCTTAAGATTCATCAGCTGACGAAAGATCGCATCAAGATTGAAGGGATCGCCTACCGCAATCCGAATAATCGTGCAGAAACCCAGACCATTCCTTTTTTGGCCTATACCACGACGGAAACTAAAAGCCAGATTACGGATAATGAGCATGACTGCAAATATACCTTTAACTATAGCAAGGCAATCTTGACGGTCAGTACTGAACAAAAAGGCTGTGAGCGCTTTAGTGGTATTTATCGTTTATATGATTAAACAGCCGACTTTTATTTTTATCTATCAATGTCCTAATTAATATTTAAAAATTTAAACTAGAAATTTCCTCTCCTTATAGGAGAGGTTTTTATAAAGATTCCCTTGACCCTAATTTTTTGCTCAGGTAGAAGGAGCTTAATGAATAATTATTTTTTGATCTTTAAAATAACCCGAAAGCGGGCTATTTACTTAGGCTGGATAGTGCTGAGCTATTTCCTGACTGATCATCGCTGCGGTTGCCGCTGATAATGTCCAGCCCAAGTGTCCATGACCGGTGTTGTAAAAGACACGTTCCTGTCTACCACGGCGCACCACTGGCATCATGTTCGGCATCATGGGACGCAGACCTGCCCATGGAACCACATGTTCAGTACACAGATCGAAATTGCGTTGTGTCCAGTCAATTAAAGGCTGAATTCGGTCAACACGAATATCCCGATTATAACCATTAAATTCCGCGGTTCCTGCAACACGTAAGCGGTCTTTACCTAAACGTGACAAGACTATCTTGGCGCTCTCATCTAGCAGACTGACCCAAGGAGCATTTTGCTGACTTTGCTCATCATTCAGCTGTACGGTAATTGAATAGCCTTTTACCGGATAGACATTCACTCGCTCACCCAACAGATCTGCCAACTGATAACTGCTTACGCCTGCACATACCACAATGGCATCCGCCTGAATCTCGAGCACATCTTCAGCATTGGCACGCACATTTTCAGGGCTTGGTCTGCATTTAACCGTAATATGCTGTGCTTGGTGATCGACCGCAAATACATCCTGACCAAATTCGAAGTTCACCCCTTTTTTCATACAGGCATTTGCCAGTCCAGTACTGAATTTATGAATATCTCCAGTCGCATCACTCTGGCAATAAAACCCCGCGTAATAATCCCCAGTTAATGCAGGTTCAATCTGCTTGATTTCCTCATTGGTAATTGCATTACGTTCTAGACCACCACTACATAGGAGATCATTGACCTTAATTGCGACATCATAATCAGCTTTATTATGGTAGAAATGTAGAATTCCGCGCTTTTCCAGATCAAAATCAATCTGCTCAATTTCGGCAATTTCAAACAGACGTTTTCTGGCCAGTAATGCGATTTTTACCGTTTCCCGGGTATTGGTTTCATAGTTTTTAATATGACCTAGAAATTCCATCAGCCAGCTATATTTATGCAGACTAAAAGAAGGATTAAGCAATAGCGGTGCGGTTTTTTGTGACATCCATTTGATGCCTTTCAACACAGTGGCTTTTTGATTCCAGACTTCTGCATTACAGGCAGAAAGTTGCCCGCCATTAGCAAAGGATGTTTCCATCGCGGGATAAAGATGACGGTCAACCACCGTGACCTGATAACCGAGTAAGGCGAGCTCATAAGCTGTTGTTACACCGGTAATGCCTGCCCCCACCACAATAACATGACGCATAGACACCTCTCCTCAATATGTGATGTCTTTCCCATCTGTCATGTGTACCTGAGAGCTTCGGTGACTGCATCATAGCTGTATGCAGCAACCTTCCCCCTTCGGTGAGTGATTCAACACTTCTCTCCAGAGTTTAATATATTATTGCAGTCCTTTTGCCTGAGAGTTTCCTGGGACCTTGCTCCTTCGGCGAATGCAGTAGCATTTCTCTCCTGCAATAATATTTTTATTATCCTGAGCAATTTATATACCATCTTATTGGGATCTACAGTTTTTTATTTATGTTAATTCACGTGATTTAAGCGGTAACGATACTTTTAATAAATTTAGAAGAAATAACACTATCTATTTCAAATGAATTTTAAGATTTTAATTTGGTTTTTTGCCTCATTTTCCTACGTCATGCTGCAATGCAAGGCATTTAAGAAAAGCAATAATGTTAATAATTGCTTAGGCTATTTATAGGATTGATTTACCAGAAAACTCTCAATCTATGACCGTCTTTCGGATCCTAAAATTAAATTAACCAGGAAAGAATCAACATGAGAGATCCAGCCGCGACTACCGTTTGCATACTGATAACACTGGCCATGAACTGGCTATCTCCGCCATAGACACGCGTCAGTACATAGGAAGCTGAAGCAGTAGGTAAAGCAAAAAACAACACCAGTACCTGGGTGGTTAAAGGATCAATATCAAATAATTGGCAGACAAAGAAAGCAGCAAGTGGCATTCCTAATAAACGTCCAAAAGTCGCCAGACCTAATGGGAAGATATCTCGCTGGAAGCCTTGGAACTGTAAGGCAGCCCCCACACACATCAAGCCAAGCGGCAAACTGCATAAGGCAATCTGTTTTAGGAATAATTCAAACCCGGCCCAAAGCGATAAGCCTGAGAGGTTAAATATACCACCCACAAGAGAGCCTAAAATTAAAGGATTCTTTAACAGATCAACCAGAATTTTGAAGATCTGCATATCTGAACTACGAGTAAATGCCAGTACAGATAAGATATTGACCAGTGGAATACATAACACCATCACTACGGCGAAAATGGTCATGCCCTGCTGATGAAATAAAGCATTCACTGCTGCAAGTCCGATATAGGTATTAAAACGCAGGAGTGCCTGCACATAGACCCCAAAACGTGCATAGCCAATCTGATAAATCTTGCGCAGCACATATAGCGCAATACTGACCACCGCCATAAGGCTAAAGACCACCAGAACCACATCTTTAATGACTGCCATTTCAATCTTGGCTACGGCCAGATTTAAAAATAGCATGACTGGAAACAGGACAAAATAATTAAGTTTTTCTGCCCCACGCCAGAAACTATCTTCCAGCCATTTCCTTTGTTTTAATACATAGCCCAAAGTAATCAGGCCAATAAGCGGAAACAGTACAGTGAAGATAGTCTGAAACATTGAACAACTCATGATATGGGTTTTGCGGCAATCGCATCCTATTCAATTGCCTGTCAATGAGCAAGGATACAACAACCGACTCGTTTCAGGATAAAAATAGTGGAAAATTCAATGGATAATAAATAAAAAACACTCTCGCTGGCTTTAATTAAAATACGCTTTAAATCCAACTTTCATCTTTTGCAACATTTAGTGCATCATTTTTTAGTCTTTCAAGCTCCTCATAAACCTTTGCATCAAGCTTCGGACGGAATTTTTCAAACTTAACTTTTAACAAATCCAGGCTTCTTAAGAGCATCCTAAAAATGAGTCTCTCACGGCCTAAATCATCTGTTGCCTTAAAAGTTGTTGGATCAATCCTTAAACGGAAATCCATATTTCTACGTTTAAATGAATAAAAAATACGTTCATCAAAACTATCATTTCCCATTATAATTTCAATGCACTTCCATTTATCTATCGGAATATCATACGACTTATTTTGTAGTTGAGCATTTAAGGCATTTTCTACTGCGTTACGTGCTTTATTTTCGAGATCAAGATGATCTTCTGTTAACACTTCCCTACTTAATTCAGCACTTAACCATACTTCCATTCATATATCCTGTCATTATTCTTATTAAACACACTTAGAATCAAAAATAGATTCAAATAACTTCATCAATCTTTTCGAGACTCTTTTCTAAAATCACCAGATTTAAATCTACTAAAGGCTGTCCAACATCTGCATCCAGTGGGTAACTCTCTGTTTTGCCGGTTTGGTGATAACCACGACGCTCATAATACGCGATTAATTCAATGCGAACATTAAGAACAGACATTCTAAGTTTTTTGAAAGGTATTTTTTCTCTGGAGTATTGCTCAGCGAAATCTAACAATATTCGGCCATAACCTGAATTTTGCCGGACTGGGTCAATAGCAAAACTGCCGATTTCAAAACAATCTGGGAAGTGTGTCAAACCAATACAACCCACCAGTTGATCATTATTTTCCAAGACATAAAGTTCAACATCAGGCCGTGCTAAAAGCTCACTTAACTGAGCCTCATTAATTCGATTACCTGAAACAATGTCATGTTCATGCGTCCAGCCCAAATTAGATCGATAAGCTGTATTGATCAACTTAACAATGCTTTGAATGTCCGTAGCTTGGGCTAAACGAATATTGTTATTTTTCATTTTATAAATATAAAAAAGCCAGACCGAAGCCTGACTTTAATTTCATTTGCTTCTATAAAGCAAATTATTTAGGTTCAATTGGCTCAAACGGCGCAACGACATCGGCATTTTGTGCACGATGGCGCATGAAGTGATCCATCAAAACAATTGCTAGCATCGCTTCAGCAATTGGGGTTGCACGTACACCCACGCAAGGATCATGACGGCCTTTGGTCAGGACATCCGTATCTTCACGATTAATGGTAATGGTTTTACCCGGAGTTGTGATGGAAGCCGTTGGTTTCAACGCAATCGAAACACGAATATCCTGACCGCTAGAAATACCACCCAAGATACCGCCAGCATGGTTCGCCAGGAAGCCATCTGTTGTGAGTTCATCACGGGTTTCATGACCGAACTGCTCAGCGACACTAAACCCATCACCAATTTCCACGCCTTTCACGGCATTGATTGACATCATGGCATGGGCAATATCAGCATCTAAACGATCAAATACTGGTTCACCCCAACCCACTGGCACTTTAGAAGCAATGATCTCAAGGCGTGCGCCACAGCTTGTGCCTTGCTCACGTAATGAAGTTACCAATGCTTCAAAGCGCGGCACCGCATCAACATCACCACAGAAGAACGGGTTATTTGGCACTTCATTCCAGTCCAGTTTTTCTGCTTTTTCAGTACCGATTTGGGTCACATGACCACGGATTTCAATACCAAATTTCTCAAACAGGAATTTCTTGGCAATCGCACCTGCTGCTACACGCATCGCAGTTTCACGCGCACTCGAACGGCCACCACCGCGATAGTCACGGAAACCATACTTCTGGGTATAGGTATAGTCTGCATGACCCGGGCGGAAAGTTTGCGCGATATTGCCATAATCTTTCGATTTCTGGTCCGTATTGCGGATTAAAAGACCAATTGAAGTACCGGTAGTTTTACCCTCAAACACACCTGAAATAATTTCAACTTCATCTGGCTCTTTACGCTGTGTTGCAAATTTCGATGTGCCTGGCTTACGACGGTCCAGATCCTTTTGCAAATCCGCTTCAGACAGTTCAATCCCTGGTGGAACCCCATCAATAATGGCCATTAAGCCAACACCATGAGATTCACCACAAGTCGTTACACGGAAGAGTTGCCCTATACTATTACCTGCCATGTCAACGACTCCTTATGAATTAACAGATTGAATGAATAAATCACGATATTGACGGCATTGGGCTGCAGTCAATGCAAAGATACCTGAACCACCACGTTGGAACTGCAACCAGTGGAAATCAACGGTATTGAAGTTTTGCTTCATCGCCCATTCAGAGTTACCCACTTCAATCACGATCAGACCATCTTCAGTCAGGTAATCAGCCGCTTGAGCCAGCATCTTACGTACTAGATCCAGACCGTCTTGACCAGCAGCCAAGGCCAGCTCTGGCTCATGATGGAATTCATCAGGAAGATCAGCCATATCCTCTGCATCGACATATGGAGGATTAGATACGATTAGATCATATTGGTTTTCAGCTGGAATTTTAGCAAATAGATCAGATTCAAGTAACGCTACTTGGTACTGCTTACTGTGATGTTCACAGTTAATCTGCGCCACTTCCAAAGCTTCTTTAGAAATATCGGTTGCATCCACTTCTGAATCCGGGAAAGCATAGGCCAATGCAATCGCGATACAGCCAGAACCGGTACACATATCCAGAATGCGTTGTGGAGTTTTTGGATTCGGGTTTTCTGGCAGGTTATTTACTGCCGCGCCCATTTCACCATTTTCAGTCAGGCAATAAGGAGCAAAGCGGTTTTCAATCAGCTCAACGATTGGCGAACGTGGAATCAGAACACGCTCATCGACATAGAATGGCTTGCCGAAGAAATAGGCCAGATTCAATAAATAAGAGGTTGGAACACGTTCATTAATGCGGCGTTCCAGCAAGCTCAAGAACTCAGCCACTTCGCTTGGCAATAATTTAGAGTCCAGAATTTCAGGATCTGCATTCCAGTCCAGTGACAAGGTTTGTAGAACGAGCGCTGAACTTTCAGCAAAATAATCTTCTGTACCTTGACCTAAGTGCGCATCGTATTGACGTAATGCTGTAACCCCAAAACGAATAAAATCACGAATGGTAGTTAAATTTTCAGCGGCTTCCTGCAAATGTTCAGGGCTAATAGTCGGTCGATCCACTTAAGGCGTCTCCAAGGTCATTTTTTAAAACGCCTTATGATACCTTGTTTTGAGGTCTTTTATAATGCCAAAACCATGAAAAACCCGAATTCTCCATGGTTTATCAATGACAGATCTTCTGAATTTCAGGTAGATTAGAATCCTGCTTTTTGAGATTTATCGGTATTTCCGGAAGGACTTATTAACTTAAAATCAGTTTAAGCACCGGCACGATAAGAACGCGATTGATACAAATTCGCCTGATCTTTTACCATCTCCAGCACACATTGACCCTGTTTAATCTGGGCATATTGGGTATTCATGGTCAGCTTGCATTGCTGTGATAATTTACGTTGCCACACTGTATGCTGATCACGAATATTATTACGATAACCCGCATTCAATTTCAGATAAGTCTTATAGTTTTTCTTTAGACGTTTATTCTGTGCTTTTAATTCTTTTTTCACACATTTCTGCAGTTTAGCTGTATTGCCATAACTAAAGTTCATGCACTGGGTATATTCCTGAGAATAACCTGTAGCCGCCTGAACCTGTAATGCCATCGTCCCCAAACAACCTGCCATTAATAAACATGCAAAACGCATAGTATCCCCTTCACCAAAACTGGCTTGTTTCCAATCAATATTGAATAATGAATCTTGTTTAAATTATTGCCTGATACTAACTGAGTCCTTGATAAAATCCTATATTTTTCTCGCTTAAAAAGATGTCACAGTTCTTTGGTTGAAACTTGATTTTATGGCCGCATATAATTCGGCAATGATGTCCAAACGAGCCCAGATCTTATGAGCTATAAGCACAACAATCTTATGGCCATGCGCCAGAACTACTGGAATGACCAGTTATCCAGTCAGGTGCAGCAGGAAAAGGTATTTTTACAAACCACATTAATGCAGCAAGGCGTATTTAGTAGCGCGACTTTGGAAGATGCCAAATACCTGTTTTTCAGTTTGCCAAGCATCATTATTGTGAAGGGTTATGCGCTGGGTTTTATGCATGAAACAGTCCAGAACCTAATTCATCAACATATTCAAACAAATAAACAACAGTTACAACAACGATCTGAATTAAAAATTCAATTTCAAATGTCATAATATTCACCCTACACTGGTCAAAACGGCAAGCGATATGCTCTTGCCGAGATTTTCACCGTGAATTCAGCGGCTTAAACTTTTTTAATACGTGCAGACACGGTAATATCCACTACAATGATTTATTCCGCTTTATGCTGATAAAAGGATTGAGTTTACATGTCAGATCAGAACGATAAGCTTAAAGAATTGAAAACTTCCTCAATGGATCGACGCTTATCGATCGCAAAGGCATCTTTACTGGCAGGTACGCGCTGGGCAGCATCCAGTGCGGGTTCTATGTTCTCGAGCGAAGAAGAAAAAGAAAGAAGACGCAAAAAAGCCATGAAAGAACAGGCCGATTATCTAGTTGCAGAAATTGGCAAGCTTAAAGGTTCAATTGTCAAAATTGGCCAGATGATGGCCCTGTATGGCGAGCATTTTCTGCCAGAAGAAGTTACTCAAGCCTTAAATACTTTAAATAATAAAACAGTCGCTTTGGCTTGGCCGGCGATCAAAGCCCAATTACAGCAGCAATTAGGTTCCAAGCTAGATGATCTGACAGTTGATCATGAGCCCTTAGGTACCGCCTCTTTGGCTCAGGTGCATCGTGCGGTGCGTAAGTCAGACGGTATGGAGCTGGTGCTTAAAATCCAGTACCCGGGTGTAGCTGAAGCTATTGATTCTGATATGAGCCTGTTTAAGAACATGCTCAAATTGACCCGTATGGTGCCGCAAACCCGTGAATTCGATCAATGGTTCGATGAAGTTCGTGAGATGATGCATCGTGAGGTCAATTATAAAATTGAGGCGGATACGACCCGTCGTTTCTGTAAACGTCTGCAAAATGACCCACGTTATATCGTACCGACCATCATCGATAACTATTGTACTGACCGTGTCCTGTGTATGACCTTTGAACGTGGTGTACCGATCAATAGTCCAGTGATGCTGTCTCTACCACAGGAACGTCGTAATAAACTGGGGGAAGCTTCCCTTGAAATCGCAGTACGTGAGATTTTTGAATGGGGTGAGATGCAGACTGACCCGAATTTCGGCAATTATTTGGTACGTCTAGGGGATGGCGAAAATATTCAGGACAAGATTGTGCTTCTCGACTTCGGTGCAATCCGTCAGTTTGACCAGCATCTACTCAATGTAGCGCGTAACCTGATCCAGGCCGGTTATCATCATGATTCAGACATGATGGTGAAAGCCATGACCGGTTATGAATTCTTTGATTCTATTCCGCCTAGCATCAAACCGGATATGGCGAAAGTCTTCCTGTTAGCCACAGAAGCCTTCAGCTCGCCAATGAACAATAAAGACCTGCCTCCAGGCGTGATGGATGAACATGACCGCTATAACTGGAAAAAAAGCCAGCTTCATAGCCGGGTAATGCAGCAAGCTTCTAAATCCATGGCTTCACGTTATTTCAGTGTACCGCCTAAAGAATTTATGTTTATCAGCCGTAAGTTCATTGGCGCTTATACCTTCATGACGGTGATTGATGCGAAAACTAATGTACGTGCAATGATTAAACGTCATCTCTAATCGACTAAGTTATTATTAGCCTTATATAAGACCCGGATGATTTTGTCATTCGGGTCAATTTTTGATAAAAACCTAATTTTTCTTATTTTATTTTTCTATTTAGTTTCAATATTTTAATTCTTCAAATCCCCTCTTTATTTTAATTATAAATTGACAATGATTCATGTCATTGATGACATGGTTTTTTCTAGAACTGCATGTCAACATCAGGCAAATAAGATAACACCCCGTAGGATAATTAGAATGAACAATATGGTGAACAAAGCACAAGGATTTGGCTTGTCCATCCTGACCAAAGTGGCTGGAAGTGATTTACTCGACCAATTAAAGCTGCGTAAATTTTTAGAAAAATCTCTTTATCAAAGCTCTAAAGCAGGTTTTAAAACACTCAGCCAGACTCAGAAAATCCTGAAATCTGGTCAGAAAATTCAAAGACAACGTTTACCACATCAGTCTAAATCCCTGTTCGATCTGAATCTGACTGAAGAACAGCAAATGACCTGTGAGGCGATGCAGCAGTTTGCCAGTGAAGTCCTTTATCCTTTGGCACATGATGCAGATCATCATGAAATCTTCCCAAAGGAACTCTGGCAATATTCAACTGATCTGGGTCTCAATTTTTATGCGCTGCCTGAAGCTTTAGGTGGTGTAGCTGCAGAACAGAATATCGTCAGCAATGTCCTGATGGCTCAACAGTTGGCTCAAGGTGATTTCAGTCTGACTGCTGGTCTGCTTTCTACCTTTAGTGTGATTAATGCGATTACCCGTTGGGGTTCAGAACAGGTTCAGACTGAGTATTTGACTGCATTTGCCGATGATCCGCATCTTAAAGCCACCTTCGCAGTACAGGAAGCAACAGCTGCCTTTAATCCTTATCAGTTAAAAACTAAAGCAACCTCGAATGGAGATCACTATTTAATTAATGGTGAAAAAACCTTGGTGATGCTCGGAGAAACTGCTGATATCTATCTGGTCAGTGCAGATCTGAATGGCAAAACCGAAGTATTTATTGTGCAACGCAATAATACCATTACTGCACAAAAATCTCCGGCTATGGGCTTGAAAGCCACTCAAACTGTGAATCTCAAATTTAATAACACACCGGCACAACGCTTGGGAGATGACGATTTTGATTACACCGCTTTTCTTGATCTAGGCAATTTAATGTGGTGTGCCATGGCGGTCAGTACCTGTGAAGCGGTTAAAAAATACTGTGTGCAATATGCCAATGAACGGACAGCCTTTGGTGAACCAATTTCCCATCGGCAAAGTGTAGCTTTTATGATTGCAGATATGGCGATTGAAATTGATGCCATGCAAATGCTGATCCTGAATGCCGCCAGTCTTGCAGAATCTGGTCAAGACTTTCATCGAGAAGCTTATCTGGCCCGTCTGCTCTGTGCAGAAAAATCCATGAAAATTGGCACAGATGGCGTACAGATTCTCGGCGGACATGGCTTCACCAAAGAACATCCGGTAGAACGCTGGTATCGGGACTTAAGAGCAACAGCAATCGTACATTCTGGCCTTCATGCCTGAGCAAAGAATAAGGAAAAAAATAAATGAACTTGCAAAATCCTAAAAAATTCAAATTGCTGATTGATCAGGCACATGAAGTTGCCCTGAATGTACTCCGCCCTATTTCACGCAAGTATGACAAAGCTGAACATGCTTATCCGAAAGAGTTGGATATGCTTGCCTCTGTCGTCGATGGTATGAACCAAGGCAGCGAAGGCATGAATGCAGGAGCTGCGGTCAATAAACGCGGTGATAGCGATGAAAGCAATAAAAATGGCGTCAATATGTCGACAGCACTTAGTATTGTCGAAATGTGTTATGGTGATACCGGACTGCTTTTATCCATGCCGCGTCAAGGGTTAGGAAATTCAGCCATTGCTGCCGTTGCTAATGACGAACAGTTGCAACGCTTTCATGGTATATGGGCAGCGATGGCGATTACTGAACCAGGCTGTGGTTCGGATTCAGCTGCCATTCGTACCACTGCCATTAAAGAGGGTGATGACTATATCCTCAATGGTGAAAAAATTTTTGTCACCTCTGGCGAACGTGCAGATGCGATTGTGGTCTGGGCGACTTTAGATAAAAAACTTGGTCGTGCTGCAATCAAATCCTTTGTCGTACCTAAAGGCACACCCGGCATGAAAATCGAGCGTCTGGAACATAAGCTAGGCATTAAAGCCTCGGATACGGCTGCAATTAGTTTTATTGATTGTCGTATACCTGCTGCTAATTTGCTTGGACATGCTGAAATTGATGTGGCCAAGGGTTTTGCTGGGGTCATGGAAACTTTTGATAATACCCGTCCACTTGTAGCAGCGATGGCCATTGGTTGCTCTAAAGCTTCTTTAGAGAGAACCAAGGAAATTTTTAAGGATCAGCTAGATTCTGAGTACCATACACCTTACTTACAAACATCGAATATTGCAGCGCAGATTTATCGTATGGAAGCCGAATGGGAATCTGCCCGTTTATTAATGTTAAAAGCTGCGTGGATGGCGGATAATCGTAAGCCTAATTCCCGTGAAGCTTCTATTGCTAAAGCCAAGGCGGGTCGTATCGCGAATGAAATCACTTTGAAGTGCGTCGAATTAGCAGCATCTATAGGCTATAACGAGACTGAACTTTTAGAAAAATGGGCACGTGATTCCAAGATTCTGGATATTTTTGAAGGAACTCAACAGATTCAGCAACTCATTATTGCTCGACGTGAACTGGGTAAATCTTCAAGTGAATTAAAATAATCAAAAACTGGAAATACTGCTTTATTAAAGAACGAATCATCAAAAAGGATGGATTTTTTATGGTTTTCGGACTATAAAATTTCCATCCTTTTTTATGTCATAACCTATGTATTCTATTCGTCCTATACAACCTCAAGATAATGCTCAAATTGCCAAGATTATTCGTGAAGTTTCCGTAGAATTCGGACTTGCAGCAGAGTCCGGTTTTGCTGTCGGTGATCCAATCCTGGATAACCTGTATGAAGTATATCAGCAGCCAAATGCAGCTTATTGGGTCATTATCGATGAGCAGAATCAAGTCTTTGGTGGCGGAGGTATTGCGCCATTACAGGGTGATCAGAGTATTCTAGAAATACAGAAAATGTATTTCTTACCCATTATTCGTCGTTATGGATTTGCAAAAAAGATTTTAAATCTGACCTTTGACTTTGCTCATGAGCAGAACTTTAAACAAATCTATCTTGAGACTACTGCAAGTCTTTGGCAGGCAGTGAAGCTTTACGAAAAATTAGGTTTTGAACATCTCGATCATCCCGAAGGCAATACAGGTCATAGTGCAGCTTGTGAAATCTGGATGCTAAAAACTTTAGACTAAGCTTTCTTGTGCATCTAAACACATACACTTTAAAGAAAAGCCTGAGATACAAATTCGACTGTTAATTGGCTTTTCTTTAAACAATTCTTCATAAAAAATTCATTATTCAATAAAATCTAATTTGTCTTTGTAAACAAATCATCTAATTTCTTGACGATTTTCATACATCTTCCTAAGATCAATCTAATTTTAAAAATACAGGGAAGCTGAAAGTTGTTGGGCAAATTTTCTGGCAAAAACTATTCATTATTAAAGGTCTTAAATCCTACTACTTTAAAAATTGGGATACTTGGTTTAAGTACAATATTAATAAGTGCTTGCTCCTCACTAGGAGGTAATTCCTTAGAAAAACGCTCTGCTAAACTGTCTCAAGGAATTCAGACTGCATATGCTGTGCCTGCGATAACTGCTACTCGCGTTTCACCTTTAATTATTCAAAATGCCGAAAGACATAGTCTAGATCCCTTGCTAGTAGCAGCCGTGATTCGACAGGAATCTACCTATCGCAGTCAGGTCGCTTCACCTGCAGGTGCTGTGGGTCTTATGCAAATTGTTCCGCGTTATTGGCAATCTACATGTGGACCTGATTTATTTAATGAAGCAATAAATATTAGATGTGGGAGTTATATTCTGTCACGTTATCAGGAATCTAGTGGCAGCCTAGAAAAAGCGCTGGGCTATTATAATGTAGGCCCTACTGCCTATGAGAAAGATCGGAAAATGCGTAAACAAGGCAAAAAATATGCAAAAGAAGTTTTAACGCACCAGAAGCAACTTAAAAAATCGATGTAATTAGAACGTACTAATGATTAATTAAATGCATTCCAGAAATATTAATCCATAAATAAAAAGGCTTAAATTTATTTAAGCCTTTTTCTATTTCATCTTTATTTCACGCATAAAAAAAGCCCCCTGCGTGAGCAGAGGGCTTTTGGAATAATGAGCTGGCGATGACTTACTCTCACATGGGAAACCCCACACTACCATCAGCGCTAAGAGGTTTCACTTCTGAGTTCGGGAAGGGATCAGGTGGTTCACTCTTGCTATGGTCGCCAGCACAACTGGTATGCTTACTCGCTATGGTCTTATTTACGTTGCT